>NZ_RAZO01000215.1:0-1484 GCF_004307535.1 Pseudomonas sp. Sample_9 | reverse complement strand
CTTTCGGCGCATCGCCCTGCTCGGCCATGCCCAGCAGCATGCGGCTGTTGCAGTAGGTGCCGCTGTTGTATACCGACAGCGCAGCGGTCAGCACGACGAAGTTGAGGATGTGCGCGGCGGTATTGCTGCCGAGCATCGAGAACACCTGCACGAACGGACTGCCGCTGTAGGAATCGCCGGACGCGTTGAGGGTTTCCAGCAGGCTGTCCCACGGGGTCAGCGACAGCAGGATCACCAGTGCGCCAATGTAGAAAATCAGGATGCGGTAGATCACCTGGTTGATCGCTTTCGGAATCACGGTTTTCGGTTTGTCGGCTTCAGCGGCGGTGAAACCGAGCATTTCCAGACCGCCGAAGGAGAACATGATGATCGCCATGGCCATCACCAGACCGCTCACCCCGTTGGGGAAGAAACCGCCGTGGGACCACAGGTTGGAGACCGAGGCTTGCGGGCCGCCGTGGCCGCTGACCAGCAGGTAGCTGCCCAGCGCGATCATCCCGACAATCGCCACAACCTTGATGATCGCAAACCAGAATTCGGCTTCACCGAAGACTTTGACGTTGGCCAGATTGATCGCGTTGATCAGCACGAAGAATGCAGCAGCGGAGACCCAGGTCGGGATGTCCGGCGCCCAGTAATGGATGTACTTGCCGACCGCTGTCAGCTCCGACATGCCCACCAGAATGTACAGAATCCAGCAGTTCCAGCCCGACAGGAACCCGGCGAAACCGCCCCAGTATTTGTGCGCGAAATGGCTGAAGGAACCGGCCACCGGCTCTTCGACGATCATTTCGCCGAGCTGGCGCATGATCATGAAGGCGATGAAGCCGCAGATGGCGTAGCCGAGGATCATCGACGGGCCGGCGGATTTCAGTACCCCGGCCGAACCGAGGAACAATCCGGTACCGATCGCGCCACCGAGGGCGATCAGTTGAATATGGCGATTTTTCAGGCCGCGTTTCAGCTCGCCTGATTGCGAGGGTTGTCCACTCATGAAAAAGGTCTCACGCAAGGTTTGATGATGTTCAGTAGACGTTGCTGCAAGGTTGCGATTTCAGGCAGCCCCGATCAAACCCCAGCGCAGGCACCAGGAGTTCAGCTCATTTACAACGGTCATGCGTCACCTGTTTGTTTTTATCTGTGACGAAATCGAACCCGGCACGCTTGTGGCGCGGCGGAGTGAACAAGGCGGATAGCCTCGAGATTTTTGCGATTACGCAGAGGGTCACAGTTAAAACGCGGCGCATTGTACACCGCTAACCCCCTGCTGCCAGACCCGCCTGATCAGCGTGTCGGTTGCCGGGATTGCGTGTGTCCGCCTCGACAGTCTCGAGCGGCTGCAAAATGTGAGTCAGGCCTTTGCAGGCCATCGACGGGGACGAGGAGAAAACCGTCCCACGGAGAGAAGTGGAATTCAGTCGCGGCGTTCATTGCGCCTCCTTCTTGTTATTCGCCTGCACGACAGGCATGGGGCGCATCACACC
>NZ_RAZO01000060.1:0-17498 GCF_004307535.1 Pseudomonas sp. Sample_9 | reverse complement strand
AGCTATTGATCATCTCGCGCACCTTGGCGGTGAGCAGATCAAAGGTGAAAGGCTTGGTGATCATCTGCATCCCCGAGTCGAGGAAGCCACCGCGCACCGCCGCGTGTTCGGCATAACCGGTGATGAACAACACTTTCAGACCTGGTCGGTATTGCCGACCGACCTCCGCCAGTTGCCGACCGTTCATCCCCGGCAGACCAACGTCACTGATCAGCAAATCAATACGTTGCGTCGAATTTAGAATCGGCATGGCGCCATCGGCATCACCGGCCTCAACAAACGCGTAACCCAACTCACTGAGCACGGCGCTGACCAACACGCGCACAGCCGGATCGTCTTCGACGATGAGTACGGTTTCGCCATCCATCGCATACGGAGCCTGCTGCGAATCCGAGACGGGAATTTCCACTTCTTCACCACGGAAACGCGGCAGGTAGAGTTTTACCGTGGTGCCTTGATCGACTTCACTGTCAATCGACACATGCCCGCGTGATTGCTTGCTGAAGCCATAGATCATCGACAGTCCGAGGCCGGTGCCCTGGCCGATCGGCTTGGTAGTAAAAAACGGATCGAACGCACGGCTGACCACGCTTTGCGGCATGCCGCTGCCGTTGTCGGTGACGCTGAGCATCACGTAATCGCCCGGCTCCAGATTGCTGTAAGCGGCGGTGAAATCGCGATGCAGCACCTGATTGCTGGTTTCCACCACCAGTTTGCCCCCCTCGGGCATCGCATCGCGGGCGTTGATTACCAGGTTGAGCAGGGCGCTTTCCAGTTGATTGGGATCGGCCTCGGCAACCCAGAGGTTGTCGTCCAGGCGCATTTCCAGATGAATGCTTTCATTGAGGCTGCGTTGCAGCAGCTCGCCCATCGACAGCACCAGCGTGTTCATCTGCACGGCTTTCGGGTCGAGGGATTGCCGGCGGGAGAACGCCAACAAGCGGTGAGTCAGGCCGGCGGCGCGGTTGGCGGAGGTAACGCCTAGATCGATCAGACTGTCGAGGTCTTCGGTGCGGCCCCGGGCCAGACGCCGGCGCAGCAGTTCCAGGCTACCGATGATGCCGGTGAGCATATTGTTGAAGTCGTGAGCAATGCCGCCAGTAAGTTGGCCGACCGCTTCCATTTTCTGCGATTGGCGCAGCGCTTCTTCGTTGTGGCGAAGCTGTGCGGTGCGCTCTTCAACCTGTTGTTCGAGGGTTTCCAGCGTCGATTGCAGGCGGCGTTCGCTTTCACTCAGGTCGATCAGCCGATCGCGCGCTTCATATTGTCGTCGCCGCCCACGCAGGGCGGCGGAGACCAGACTGACCAGCGTCGCGGGATGGAAGGGGCGCTCGAGAAAAGTCACGTTGCCGAGCAGGGTGCTGAGACGCGACGGCGGCCCTTGTTCATCGCCGCCATGATGAGTCAGCAGCACGATTGGCATGTCCGACCACGCGGGCTGCTGGTCAAGGTAGGCGATAAGTCCTTCCAGTTCCGGTCCGCGCAACGCTTCAGCAGCAATCAGCAGCAACCCGGCACCGACCTCCAGTTCCGTGCACAGAGCGCCGAGATTCGGCGCCACCATGCCGCCGTAACCGGCTTCGTTGAGAATCATCAACGCGATCTGGCTGTCACGACCCATGGGCGCCAGCACCAGCACCCGCTCGGCCAACGGCGTGTTGACCGTCACAAGCTTTCATCCTCGAGCAATGGATTGCTCGCTCCCATATAAGTCGGCACGCCACGCAGCACGCCCTGGAAGGATTCCAGCGGTTGGCCGATGGTCATGCCACGCGAGGAGATCCGGTATTCACGGATGGTCGACTCGTGGTTGCCGGTACGTTTTTTGATAATCGAGATCGCCCGGCGGACTTTGCCGAGGGCTTCGAAGTAGCGCAACAGAATCACCGTGTCGGCCAGGTAAGTGATGTCGACCGGCGCCTGCATATCGCCCACCAGACCGTGCTGGGCGACCGTCATGAAAGTCGCCGCGCCTTTGCGGTTAAGGTACAGCAGCAGCTCGTGCATGTGCAGCACCAGCGCGTTTTCTTCCGGCATCGCCGCTTGATAGCCGTTAATGCTGTCGATCACCACGGTTTTGATACCCAGCTCATCGACGCAACGACGCACGCGATGGGACAACTCACCGGGAGACAATTCGGCGGCGTCTACTTGTTCGATCAGCAGGTTACCGGTGGCCTGCAAGGCTTTGAGGTCGATGCCCAGATGACGCATGCGTTCGAACAGCAGGCCCAGCTCTTCATCGAAAATGAACAGCGCGGCTTTTTCGCCTCGGGCCACCGCTGCGGCGGCGAAGATCATCGAAATCATCGATTTGCCGGTACCGGCCGGGCCGAGAATCAGCGTGCTTGAGCCGGTCTCGATGCCGCCGCCGAGCAGGGCGTCCATTTGCGGGATGCCGCTGGACAGCTGCAGACGTGGGTAGTCGCCGCGATGTTCCGCCGCTACCAAGCGTGGGAAAACATGGACGCCGTCGCCCATGATGGTGAAATCGTGGAAACCGCCACGGTATTTCTGCCCGCGATATTTGACCACTCGTACCCGACGACGCTCGGCGCCATAGCTTGGCGTCAGCTCTTCAAGGCGAATCACGCCGTGGGCGACACTGTGCACGGTCTTGTCGAGGGATTCGGTGGTCAGGTCATCGAGCAGCAGGACGGTGGCGTCGTAGCGCACAAAGTAGTGCTTGATCGCCAGAATCTGCCGACGATAGCGCAACGAGCTCTGCGCCAGCAGACGGATCTCCGAAAGGCTGTCGAGCACTACGCGGGTCGGTTTGAAGCGTTCGACAACTTCGAAAATCTGCCTGGTCGCCTCGCCCAGTTCAAGGTCCGAGGAATACAGCAGGCTTTGCTGATGCTCGGCATTGAGCAGGCTTTCCGGCGGTGTCAGCTCGAAGATCTTGATGTTTTCGTTCAGCTCCCAGCCGTGGGAGAGCGCACCTTGACGCAGTTCTTTCTCGGTTTCCGAGAGAGTGATGTACAGGCAGCGTTCTCCGGCCAGCGCACCGGCGCGCAGAAAATGCAGGGCCACGGTGGTTTTGCCGGTCCCGGGTTCCCCCTCGAGCAAAAACACATGGCCGCGAGACAGGCCACCGGCAAGGATGTCATCCAGACCTACAATGCCGACGGCGGCCTTTGCACTGATCAACTCGTTTGATGTAGTCAAAAAACGCCCTCTTATGACTAGGGTAATCCGGCGGCTGGCTAAGTGAGCCGCCTGAATAACTTGACCTCAGGGCATGTTCACGGTTCCGCTTTTTCTTTCGACAGGTGGTTGATTGCACCCGTTTTACCTTGATTAAAGACCCTGTTGCAGGGCCGGGTCGTCCGGATTGAGCTGCTCCAGTTGCGCCAGCAGAATCTGCACATTCTGCAACTGGCCGCTTTCCTTCCAATAGTTGATCAGCAGCACCCGCGCCTTGCGGTCGGCGGGGTGGCGCTGGACGATTTCCTGCAATTGTTTCTGCGCCGCTTCCAGTTCTTCCGCACTGTGCAGTGTCGTGGCGAGGTCGTAGCGATAATCCTTGTTGTCCGGTTCCAGTTCGACCGCTTTGGACAGGCCGAGCAGGGCGTATTCGCGCTGGCCGTGATGCAACAGCCACAGACCCAGGGCATGTTGCAGATAGGCCGAGTCAGGCTGCGCCTTGAGTTGTTGTGCAAGTAACTGGCGGGCCGCATCGCTCTGGCCCTGGCGGTCGAGCACATCGATCTGCATGACCAGCGCCGACAGGTTGCCGGGCTCCAGGCGCAACGTGTTGTCCAGCGCTTGCTGTGCCTGTTTGTATTCGGCGTTATGAATATAGAGACGTGCCAGTTGCGCATAGTTGGCGGCGCTTTCCGGCTGGCTTTCGAGCGTCTGCTGCCACCCGTCGATGGCTTGCTGTAGCGGCGCGAAATACAGGCCCAACTCGTCCGGGGTTAGGCCGAGCAGGGCATTGATCGCAGCGAAACGGACAGTTTGTTCTTCATCGTCGAGCAGCGGCCCGAGCAACAGGCTGCGTTGCCCGCCGGGCACCAGGCCGACGATGCTTTTGATCGCTGCGACGCGCACTTGCGGCGCTTCGTGATGCAAGTCGATGTCAGCCAGTTTCAGTGCCTGCGGGCTGGGATAGTTGGGCAGCTCGCCATGCAGCCAGACGCGGCGCTTGACCGAGATGTCCGGGCGCCCCAATTGCTGGTACAACTGGCGCGCCGCTCCGGGCTCACCGGTGCGCGCGGCGTTCAGCGCTTCGCTGTAGCCATGTTTGATAGCATCGGGAATAGTCGGTGCATTGCTGCGCCAGGACAGCCAGACGACGCCGAGGATCAGGACGAGGCCTAGGCCGATCAGCAGGTTGCGGCGGGACTGAGTCATGCGGGTTTCCGAAAGCTTCGAACTTGAGCAGAGCGGCAAGCTTCGTTCAGCTTGGCGCGTGAGTCAAACCGTTGCCAGCGAATCGTCCTACAACACGTGTCGACTGTGAAATCCGTCAGGCTTTTGCTGCAATGTCTACGCTTGCAGAAGTCGTTTTGAAGAGTGTGCCCATGCCAGCGCTGTTTGCTTATTTCAAGGCTCTGATCCATCCCGGTCAGGCTGTTCTGCTGTTTGCCCTGCGGACTATCGCCGCTGGCCTGTTGACCCTGTATCTGGCGTTCATTTTCGATCTCGAACAGCCGAAGTGGTCGATCATGGCCGTGGTGATCGTCAGCCAGCCATTGGCGGGGATGGCACTGGCGCGCAGTTTCGGCCAGGTGATCGGCACCACCGTGGGGGCGGCGGTGGCGGTGTTGATCATGGCGATTTTCCCTCAGGCGCCGCTGCCGTTCATTACCACATTGGCGTTGTGGCTGGCGCTGTGCACGGCGGGCGGCACCTTGTTGCGCTACACCAGCTCCCAGGCGTTCGTGCTCAGTGGTTACACCGCTGTGGTCGTGGCCTTGCTGGCGATTCCGGATCAGGACGGCACGTTTCTGCTAGCGGTTACCCGTGTCACCGAAACCTTGTTGGCGGTGGCCTGTGTCTGCGTGGTCAGTTTGCTCACGGCACGGCCTGAAGCTGTCGCCAAGGGCTATTTCGCCAAAATCGATCAGGTCATCAAACTGGCCGCCAGCCACGCCGCCGAGGTGCTTCGCACGGAAGGAAGCGAAGCCGATTTCCAGCGTAGGCAAATGCAGCTGCTAGGTGAAATCAGCGCGCTGGAAGGTTTGCGCCGTCATTTGTATTTCGATGCGCCACGGTTGCGCAGCGCGGACAACCTGGTATTGCTGCTCGGCAATCAACTGATGCTGCTGACCTCGCGACTGACCGCGCTGCGTCATCAGCGTGAATTGCTCATCGAACGCTGGGAGGGCGATCTGCCGCTTGAGGTTCAGCAGTTGCGGGCCGAGGAATTGGCATTGCTGGAGCAGCTCGCGCAACAGGGGCGCGCGCTGTCTGGCGCCGATCGGCAGCGTTTCGTCACCTTACAGCAACAGTTCGAAGCGTTGGCGTACAAGGCCGAGCAGCAGACCGAGAACATGAGCGCGACCCTGCGTTCACTGGCCTGGGCGCTGCGTTGGGAGCAGGCGCGCCTGTTGCAGCAACTTGAGCAGATCCTCGAACTGAGCGACGCGATTCAGGAAGGGCGCCCGGCCAGCTGTCTCTATCGCGGCCAGAGCAGTCCTTTGCATCTGGATTTCACCCTGGCTTCGATGAATGCGATTCGCGCATTTACCGCGCTGTTGGTGTCCGGCCTGATCTGGATCGAAACCGCATGGGATGGCGCGCGCGGCGGGATGATTCTGGTGGGGATTCTCTGCTCGCTGATGGCGACTTTTCCGCGCCCGCTGATGGCTGCGCAAAGCTATGCGCGCGGCCTGGGCCTGGCACTGGTGGTATCGGCGTTGTACCAATTCATGCTGGTGCCGGCGATCAGTGATTTCGAGCTGCTGGCATTGCTGCTGGCGCCGCTGCTGTATGCCATTGCTGTGGGCATTTCCAGTCCGGCCACCGCCGGTATCGGCATGGGCCTTGGCCTGTCCAGTTTCCTCATGCTCGGACCGCAAAATACCGGCACTGGGCAGAACACGGCGATCCAATGGTTCGAATTCGCCGGCGCCTACGTCAGTGCAGCGATGCTGGCCCTGATCGTTTATGCGCTGATCTTCCCGTTCCGCCCGGCCTTGCGCATCCGGCGCCTGTACGGCGAAGCGCGGGAGCAGGTGTACCAACTGAGCAAAATGCCGGCGACCGATGAACAACAATTCGCTTTCGAGAGTCGGATGACCGATCGCCTGACCAGCATGCTCGGCCTGCTGCCAGCGGCGAACGATCGTGCCATGCAGCGCTTGTACGAAATCAGCCTGGCATGCGTGGCCTTGGGCGTGGCCATGCATCAGCTGCGGCAGCAGGCGCAGAACAATGGGTTACTCACCGATGCGTTCGGCCAACGCCTGGCGTCGGCGTTGCGCAAGACTGGTCGTTTGGTTGCCGGTCGCGACGATGTCCAGCTTGCGGCGCTGCTGGCCACGTTGCACCAACTCGGCGATGAGCTGGACGAGCTGCACGCCACCAGTCATGAACATCTATGGTCGGTGTTTCGCATGCGTGTGGCGCTGCTGATTGTGGTGTCGTTCCTCGAGCGGCACGGCGAATATTTGCAACCTCAAGGCCTGGAAGGAGAACCGCAACTTGCCCATTGATTTCGAAATTGGCGGGGTCTATCTGCCGCCGATTGCCCAGGCACTGTTACTGGCGATTCCGATCTTCATGTTGCTGGACTGGTGTCTGCGGCGCCTCGGCGTGCTGCGCCTGGTGTGGCATGAAGCACTGTTCGAAGGCGCACTGTATGCCTGTGTCTGCGCCACGCTGATTCTGTTGATGGGAGCCTGATGTCTTGAAAGCACTAGTTGCACGAATGATGACCGTGGCAGTGGTGATCCTGGCGATCGTCCTTGGCTGGTTTGCCTGGGAGTATTACACCCGCGCGCCGTGGACACGGGATGCTCGGGTGAGGGCGGATGTGGTGACGCTGTCGGCGGATGTTTCGGGGCGAATCGTCAAACTGGCGGTGCAGGACAACCAGCATGTCGACAAGGGCCAATTGTTGCTGGAGATCGATCCGGCCCGCTATCAACTGGCGGTCGAGCATGCCCGGCGTTCGGTAGAAGTATCCAAGGCCTCGCTGGGGCAATCGCAAGCGGCAATCGTCGCCAGTGAAGCGTTGCTCAAACAACGTCAAAGCGAGGAGCGCCGGCGCCGCACGCTGAAACAGGGCTTCGCGATTTCCGGTGAAGAATGGGAGAAGGCCAGTACCGACGTAGCGGTTGCCCAGGCCGATCTGCTGCGCAATCAGGCAAACCTCGGGCTGGCCGAAGCCAATGTGCAACTGGCAATTGCCGCGCTGACCCAAGCCGAACTGGACTTGCAGCGCACCCGCGTTGAATCGCCAGTGAGCGGTTACGTGACCAACCTGCTGACCCGCCAGGGTGATTACGCACAGGCGGGCGGGGCACTGCTGGCTCTGGTCGACAGCGATTCGTTCTATGTCAGTGGTTACTTCGAGGAAACCAAGCTGCCGCGAATCGAGGAGGGTGATCGGGTACGCATTCAATTGATGAGCGGTGAGCGTTTCGGCGGCACGGTAGAAAGCATCGCCTTCGCCATCGCCGACCGCGAAAACGCGCCGGGCAGCCGTCTGCTGGCGAACATCAACCCGAGTTACACCTGGGTGAAACTGGCGCAACGGGTGCCGGTGCGTATCGGCATCGATGGCGACTTTGCCGGCAAGCATCGCCTGCGCGCCGGTACCACCGCCACCGTCACCGTCCTGGAACCCTGATTCCCCTGTAGGAGCTGTCGAGTGCAACGAGGCTGCGATCTTTTGATCTTGGGACGCAGAGCGTCCCCGGCTGCATTCCCATCAAGGATCGCAGCCTCGTTGCACTCGGCAGCTCCTACACGGGATTGGTGAATCAGGCAGGCATAAAAAAACCCCGCGACCGAATGATGCGCGGGGCAAAAAATTTGGTTGGTTGCGGCCAACCAAAGGAGCTCTTTAACAATCTTTACTTGCTGGCAACTGTCTCCGGTTGCCAGCCACCGCCGAGGGCCTTGTAGATCGCGACAATGCCGCGATACAACTCGACTTCGGCCTGGGCCTGACTGTCTTCGGCGTTCAGGCGCTCACGCTGGGCGTCGAGCAGGACAAGGAAGTCGGTGGTGCCTTCGCGATAGCGGATTTCCGCCAGATCGGCAGCCTTGCGGCTCGATTCGCTCTGACGGATCAGCGAGATCAGGCGTTGCTGACGCTTGCCGTAATCGCTGAAGGCGTTTTCCGATTCTTCCAGAGCCAGCAGTACTTGTTGCTCGTAGTTGGCCAGCGCGCCTTCGGCGTCAGCATCGGCGCCGCGCAAACGGGCGCGGACGCTACCGAGGTCAAACGCAGCCCAAGTGATGCTTGGGCCGAGTGCCCAGGCGTTGGCCGCCGAGGAACCGATTTGCGAGCCACGTCCGGCCGTCCAGCCGAGGAAACCGCTGAGACTGACGCGTGGGAACAGGTCGGCTTTGGCCACGCCGATTCGCGCAGTGGCCGAAGCCAGTTGCCGCTCGGCGCTGAGGATGTCCGGACGACGTTGCAGCAGTTCACCCGGATCACCGATTGGCAGCGCCTTGGCGATGGCCGGCAGGTCTTTCGGGCTCAGGTCAACGGTCAGCTTGTCCGGGCGCTCACCGAGCAGGGTGGCGATACGGTTTTTCTGCCGAACCTGTTCCGCCTGCAACTGCGGCACAGTGGCTTCGACGTTGGCCAGACGCGCATCGGCGCGCTCGACATCGAGCTGATCACCGACACCGGCGTCACGAAGGCTGATGGTGATCTTGCGCGACTCCTCCTGGTTGTTGAGGTTGGCCACGGCGATCTTTTCCCGCAACTGTGCGCCGCGCAGTTGACCGTAGGCATCGACCAGTTCGGCAATCATGGTGACTTGCAGCTGGTACAGATCGGCTTCGGCGGCTTGCTGGTCGGCATCACTGGCTTCCAGGTTGCGCTGGATGCGGCCGAACAGGTCAAGCTCCCAGGCCATGTCCAGACCGAGGTCATAGCGTTCGCTATTGACCCGGTCGGTGGTCTGGCCAGGAATCTGGCCTTTGCCCAGGTCACTGCTGGCGCGGCTGGTGATGGTTGGCATCGCGTCGTTGCTGGCGTCGTCGCGGATTGCCCGGGCGGCTTTCCAGCGGGCGAACGCCACGCGTAGTTCACGGTTGCCTTGTAGCGACTGACTCACCAACTGGTTGAGGGTCGGATCGTCGAATTGCTGCCACCAGATGCCTTCGAATTTCGAACGGTCGAAATTTTTTTGCCCGGCGGCGCCGTCGGTGGCGGTCGTAATATTGGCCGCCTCCGTGGCTGGGGTCTTGTAGTCGGGGCCGACGGCGCAGGCGCTGAGGGCCAGCACCAGCAGACTCGGCAGGAAGACTTTCAGACTCATTGTTGCGCCTCCAATTGCAGGGCTTTGGCTGCTTTGCGTTGCTCGCCGCGTTCGACAAAGTTACGGATCAGTACGTAGAACACTGGCGTCAGCAGCAGACCGAAGAAGGTCACCCCGAGCATCCCGGAGAACACCGCCACACCCATGGCGTGACGCATTTCGGCACCGGCACCGCTGGAGAACACCAGTGGCACCACACCCATGATGAACGCGAAGGAGGTCATCAGGATCGGCCGCAGACGCAGGCGGCAGGCTTCCAGTACCGCTGCGAGCGGGTCGAGGCCTTCTTCCTGTTTATCCTTGGCGAACTCGACGATCAGAATCGCGTTTTTACAGGCAAGTCCCACCAGTACGATCAAGCCGATCTGGGTGAAGATGTTGTTGTCACCGCCGGAGATGATCACACCAGTAATGGCCGACAGCAGGGTCATCGGTACGATCAGGATCACCGCCAGTGGCAGGCTCCAGCTTTCGTATTGTGCGGCGAGCACCAGGAACGCCAGCAGTACGCAGAGCGGGAACACGAACAGCGCGGTGTTGCCGGACAGAATCTGCTGGTAGGTCAGGTCGGTCCACTCGTAGGTCATGCCGTTCGGAAGTTCTTCCTTGAGCAGTTTCTCGATGGCTTTTTCTGCCTGGCCAGAGCTGTAGCCCGGGGCTGCGGCACCGTTGATTTCAGCGGTGATGAAGCCGTTGTAGTGCATCACGCGATCCGGCCCGGAGGTGTCGCTGACCTTGATGAAGGTTGCCAGCGGGATCATCTCGCCTTTGTTGTTGCGCACTTTCAGCTGACCGATCTGGTCGGACTCAAGACGGAACTGCTGTTCGGCCTGAACGTTGACCTGATAGGTGCGCCCGAAGCGGTTGAAGTCGTTGGCATACAGCGAACCCAGGTAGATCTGCAGGGTGTCGAAGATGTCGCTGACGGCCACGCCATGGGTCTTGGCTTTTTCCCGGTCGATGGCGGCATCGACCTGCGGCACGTTCACTGTGTAGCTGGTGAACAGGCCGGCCAGTTCCGGCACGTTGTGGCTCTTGTTGATGATGTTCATGGTTTCTTTGTACAGCTCGTCGTAGCCGAGGTTGCCCCGGTCTTCGATCTGCAGGCGGAAACCACCAATGGTGCCCAGGCCTTGTACCGGCGGTGGCGGGAAGATCGCCATGTACGCTTCCTGAATGTTCGCGTACTGGCCGTTCAAGGCACCGGCAATCGCACCGGCGGACATGCTCGGGTCTTTACGCTCGTCGAACGGTTTCAGCGTCACGAAGACGATGCCGGCGTTCGGGCTGTTGGTGAAGCCGTTGATCGACAGGCCCGGGAACGCTACGGCGCTTTCCACGCCCGGCTGTTTCAGCGCGAGGTCGGACATGCGCTTGATCACGTCTTCGGTGCGATCCAGGCTCGCGGCGTCCGGCAATTGCGCGAAGGCCACCAGGTATTGCTTGTCCTGGCCGGGTACGAAACCGGTCGGCGTGCTGGAGAAACCGAAGAAGGTCAGCACCATCAGGCCTGCATACACGAGCAGGGCGATGCCGCTGCTACGGATGACCCGGCGCACGGTGCCGACGTAGCCATGACTGGCACGGTCGAAGAAACGGTTGAACGGACGGAACAGCCAGCCACCGAAGATTCTGTCGAGTACTTTCGAGAAGCGGTCTTTCGGCGCGTCGTGACTTTTCAGCAGCACAGCAGCCAGCGCTGGCGACAGGGTCAGCGAGTTGAACGCCGAGATCACTGTCGAGATCGCGATGGTCAGTGCGAACTGTTTGTAGAACTGCCCGGTGAGGCCGGAAATGAATGCCGCCGGAATGAACACGGCACACAGCACCAGTGCCGTGGCCACGATCGGCCCGGTCACTTCACGCATGGCGCGTTTGGTCGCTTCGACCGGCGTCAGTCCAAGTTCGATGTTCCGTTCGACGTTCTCCACCACGACGATGGCGTCGTCGACCACGATACCGATGGCCAGTACCAGGCCGAACAGCGACAGGGCGTTGAGCGAGAAGCCGAACAGGTGCATGACCGCAAACGTACCGATCAACGATACCGGCACCGCCACCAACGGAATGATCGAAGCGCGCCAGGTCTGCAGGAACAGAATCACCACCAGCACCACGAGGATCAGCGCTTCGAACAGGGTGTGCACCACCGCCTCGATCGAGCCACGAACGAAGATCGTCGGGTCATACACGATGCTGTAGTCCATGCCCTGCGGGAAGCCTTTCTTCAGCTCTTCCATCTTGCCGCGCACTTCGTTGGAAATGTCGATGGCGTTGGAGCCGGGACGCTGGAAGATCGGGATCGCCACCGCCGGCTGATTGTTCAGCAGCGAGCGCAAGGCGTATTGGCTGGAACCCAGTTCAATGCGCGCGATGTCCTTCAGGCGAGTGATCTCACCGTCGTCGCCTGCGCGGATGACGATGTTCTCGAACTCTTCCTCGGAGACCAGACGGCCTTGAGTGTTGACCGACAGCTGGAAGCTTTGCGCGGTCGGGGCAGGGGGCGCGCCCAGTTGACCGGCGGCGACCTGACGGTTCTGCTCGCGAATCGCGGTCACCACATCGGTCGCGGTCAGATTGCGCGAAGCGGTCTTGTTCGGGTCGAGCCAGACACGCAACGAGTAGTCGCCCATACCGAACAACTGCACGTCACCGACACCACCGAGGCGAGCAAGCTCATCCTTGATGTTGAGGATCGCGTAGTTGGACAGGTAGAGCATGTCGTAGCGCTTGTCCGGTGAGGTCAAGTGCACAACCATGGTCAGGTCGGGCGAAGCCTTGTCGACGGTGATACCGATGCGCGTCACTTCCTCGGGAAGCTTGGGCTCGGTCCGGGTCACCCGGTTCTGCACCTGCACCTGCGCGTTGTCCAGGTCAGTGCCCAGGGCGAAGGTGATGGTCAGGGTGATCTTGCCGTCAGCGGTCGATTGCGAGGACATGTACAGCATGTTCTCGACGCCGGTGATCGCCTGCTCCAGAGGAGCGGCCACGGTTTCACCGATGACTTTGGGGTTGGCCCCCGGGAAGTTGGCACGCACGACCACGGTCGGCGGCACGACTTCCGGGTATTCGCTGATCGGCAACTGGAACAGCGAGATCGCACCGGCGATCAGGATCAACAGCGACAGCACCGCTGCGAAGATCGGCCGGGAAATGAAGAATTGGGAAAAATTCATCGGAGTTGTCGTCCCTTAACCGCGTGGGGTCGTAGCAGCCAGCTTCGCAGCCGAACCCGATGCACCCTTGGCAGGGGCAACTTTGGGCAGGTTGCTGGCTTCCAGCGCTTGACGTTGTTGAGCGAGGGCGGCGAGGGTCTGCTCGCTGGCCATCGGAATCACCTCAGGGGTGACCGGTGAGCCAGGACGAACCCGTTGCAGACCCTTGACGATGATGGTGTCGTCCTTGTTCAGACCGTTGCGGACGATGCGCAGGCCTTCGATTTTCGGACCGAGTTCGACGGCGCGGTACGCAGTCTTGTTGTCGCCATCCATCACCAGCACGAACTTCTTGCCCAGGTCAGTGCCCACGGCTTCGTCATTGATCAGCATGGCGTTGTAGGTGCCGCTGCCGACCAGCTTCAAGCGAGCGTAAAGGCCCGGGGTGTAGGTGCCGTCAGCGTTGTCGAAGACAGCGCGACCGCGGATGGTGCCGGTTTTCGGGTTGACCTGGTTGTCGACGAAGTTCATCTGGCCCAGGTGCGGGTTGCCGCCCTCGTTGGACAGGCCCATGTACACCGGAGTCGTTGCGCCACGCTGACCATTGCGGGCCAGTTGCGTGTATTTGAGGAACACGCGTTCGTCGGCGTCGAAGTAGGCGTAGACCTTGTCGGTGGAGACGACGCTGGTCAACGCGGTGGTGTCGGCGGTCACCAGGTTGCCGGCAGTGATTTCGGCGCGGCTGACGCGGCCGCTGATCGGTGCGGTCACGCGGGTGAAGCTCAGATTCAGTTTGGCCAGGTCCAGTTGTGCCTGCAGGGCACCAACGGCGGCGCGGGCCTCTTGGGCGGCGCTGGTGCGCGAGTCGGCCAGTTCAGCGGAAATGGCGTTGCTGGTACGCAGGCGTTCGCCGCGCGCCGCTTCGTTTTCGCTGCGAGTGGCGGTGGCGCGGGCTTGAGCAACCAGAGCTTCGAGGCGGCGTACCTCGGCCTGGAACGGACGCGGGTCGATCTGGAACAGCAGGTCGCCTTTCTTGACCAGCGCGCCTTCGGTGAACGCGACTTGATCAATCTGGCCAGAAACCCGTGGACGGATTTCAACCGTTTCCGGCGCCTCGAGGCGCCCGGTGAATTCGTCCCACTCGTTGACCGGTTGTTCGATAACCTTCGCCACGCTGACTTTGGCAGCGGGCGGGGCGCCGGCAGTCTCAGGGGTTTTGCCGCAGGCGCTCATCACCAGTACGGCCAGCATGGCCAACGGGAAGCGCAAATGTTTGAGTGATTGTTCCATGGATGCAATCCGCCGAATTGTTGAAGATGGGCGGATGATGCTCGGCGCGGGTGTGATGGCACGAATCGAATGAAGCAAAGGTAACTATCATTCGGAATGATATAAGGGCCGAGGCAGCCCTCTAGCATGCACCTTTCGTTAGGGGGCTATCAATTGGTTCCCCGGCAAAAGTTTGTTGCCTGAACCGCAACGATCCAACGCGGCCCCGAAAACGATAACCCAAAACAAAGAAACGGCCATAAAGGCCGTTTCGATCCGCGATGCGGCTGAGGGTCAGTTGAAACCCTGGCGATTCGCACCAAAACGGTTGGGACCGGGTTGGCTGTCCTGCGCCAGGAACACGATGTTGACGATAGGCAGCAGAATCCACCAGCCGCTGCGGTCAGTGTCGTGCATGCGCCGTACGCCAACAGCGAGGCTCGGCAACAGCATTGCCAGGTTGTACAGGCTCTGCAAAACGCCACCGGTCTTGAGCATGGCGTCGAAAACGCTCATGACAATAGCGATGCCCATGTTGATCAGAAAGAACATCCAGTATTCACGGCGCGTGGCGCGTCCGGTGAACACGGCATATTTCTTCAGCGCTTCCACGTACGGGTTGCCGCTTGCCATGACGGGGCCATTGGCAATCGAATGCAGTGGCGCTTGAGGTGCGCCGCACTGTGGGCATGCCAATGCCAGTGTACTTATTTCCTTGGCGCAACCACGGCAGAAAACCAGGCTCATGTTTTTTTCCCTAAAAAATGGTCAGTCGAAAGACGGGACAGATACGCCCCGGTGTTTTCGTTGGTGCAAACATCGCCGCCAACGAGAGCAGAGAGACTGAATGCCCGACTCTCCATTGGCGGGGCGGCGGTAATCTAATCGTTACCATAAGGTTTGTCATCGGCTCTCGGCTTTCGATTTGTGGGTCTGCGGCTAAACCCAAACCCGATCGTCACCAAATCCACTTGGGGCGAGAGGCATGCGAAAGCATTCCGCTCTAACATGAGCTGATATTCATACCGTCAGCTTCTGCCAACCCCGGAACTTTCATCTATGCGCGACCTGCCCCCGACCGCGACCCTGCGGGCTTTCGAAGTGGCCACCCGGCACCCGACGTTCACGGCTGCCGCTCAAGAACTGCACGTGACCCAAAGCGCCGTCAGTCATCAGCTCCGGCACCTTGAAGAACTTTGGGGATTGCAATTGTTCGAGCGCGGTAAAGCGTTACGACTCACCGCAGCGGGGGCGACGCTGGCGCCGATCGTGCGCGAATTTTTCATGAGCCTTGAAGCAACGCTGGAGGATCTGCGCGAGCAAAAGGACAGGGTTCGCCTGTCTGTCAGCACCACCTATTCGTTCGCGTTGAAGTGGCTGCTGCCACGCTTGCCGAACCTGTCACGCCAACACCCGGAGCTGTTGGTGTCGCTGGATACCACGGACAAGATCATCCACTTCGCCAATGGCGAAGCCGATGTCGCGATCCGCTTGGGCAAAGGCAATTATCCCGGTCTGTATTCGGAGTTCCTGTTTGGCGAGCAGGTGTTTCCCGTGGCAAGTCCCGAACTGCTGCAGCGCGTCGGCACGCCCGGCAGTCCCGCCGAGTTGCTGCAGATGCCGTTACTCATTCGCGACGGCGCCGAGTTGGCGCCGAAATGGGAGGTGTGGTTTCAGTCCGTCGGGCTGGAGTTTTTACCGCTGCGCGAAGGCGTCAGGTTTGGTGATACCAATATGACGGTGGAAGCTGCGTTGCTCGGCCAGGGTGTGGCGCTGGTGCGCAGCGGCCATGTCGAGAATGAAATCGCCGATGGCCGCCTGGTGAGGCTGTTCGATGTGCCGTTCACTTCGCCGCTGGCCTACTATTTCGTCTGTCCCAAAGGCATTGAAGCACAGCCACATATCGTCAATTTTCGTGAATGGTTACTGGGTGAGGCGTTGAAGGTGCAGAGCGCCCAGTGCTGAGGCATGAGCTTTTACTCATGCTTCAATGAGGAAACTTCGCTGTAATGCCAATGCCAGTGATGCCTAGAATGCCGCATGCCAATCCATCTCGTACTTCTTGTTCTGTTCGCCGCGCTCCTGCACGCTAGCTGGAACGCGCTGCTGCGCGGCGGCGCCGACCGGCTCTGGTCGATGACGATGATGTGCGTGGCCATCGCCATCGTCTGCGTCATCGCCGCCTTTTTCATGGACGCGCCTGCACCTGAGAGCTGGGGTTATGCGCTGCTCTCGGCACTGCTGCATGTCGGCTACAACCTGTTTCTGGTGCGCAGCTATCGGGTCGGCGACCTTGGGCAGATCTATCCGATTTCCCGCGGCTCGTCACCGGCGCTGATCACCCTCGGCGCCGCGCTGTTTGCCGGCGAAACCATAACCCCCGGCGAACTGCTCGGCATTGGTCTGGTGTCCGGGGGGATCATTTCGTTGGCGTTCCGAGGGCGCAGCCTGTCGGTGCCGAGCCTGCCGTATGCGCTGGGTACCGGTTGCTTTATTGCCGCCTACAGCGTGGTCGATGGCATTGGCGCCAGACTGTCGGGGGCGCCGCTGGCTTACACGGTTTGGATGAGCGCACTGTGGGGCGTGCTGATGCCGCTGGTGTATATCGGCCTGCGCGATGCTCGCAGTCTGTTTTCCGTACGGCCCGGCATGCTCGCCGCTGTGGTCGGCGGACTGGTCTCGTTGCTGGCCTACGCAATCGTTATCTACGCCATGAACGAAGCGCCACTGGGCGCGGTGTCGGCCTTGCGCGAAACCAGCGTGTTGTTCGCGGCATTGCTCGGCTATTTGTTCCTCGGTGAAAAACTCACCGTCCGCAGGATGCTGGCGTGCGTGGTCATTGCCAGCGGCGCCATCATCATCGGCTGACACAGCCCAACTGCTCAGGAGAACGTCGCATGGATAACGTTTCGCAGGCCCCGCTGATTCTGATCACCGGCGGCAGTCGCGGAGTCGGCGCCGCCACCGCCCGACTCGCTGCCGCGCAAGGCTACGACATCGCCGTCAGCTACGTCGCCAACGAGTCCGCTGCGCTGGCGGTGGTGGCCGATGTCGAAGCAATGGGTCGCAAAGGCCTCGCGGTGCGTGCTGACAGTTCTGACCCCGAGCAGGTTGCTGAACTGTTCTCGGCCATCGATCGCTCGTTCGGACGCATCGATGTTCTTGTGAATAACGCTGGCGTGCTGGCGAAGCAGTCACGCATGGAGGACCTGAGCTTCGAACGCATGCAACGCATCTTCGCGGTCAATGCTCTGGGACCGATCCTGTGCGCGCAGCAAGCGGTGAAGCGCATGGCTTATCGGCACGGCGGCACAGGTGGGGCAGTGATCAACGTTTCTTCTGCCTCGGCGCGCTTGGGCAGCCCCAATGAATACGTCGACTACGCAGCATCGAAAGGCGCGCTGGAAACCTTCACCATCGGCTTTGCCAAAGAAGTCGCACGCGAGGGTATTCGGGTCAACTGCATTCGCCCGGGCCACATCTATACCGACATGCACGCCAGCGGCGGCGAGCCGGGGCGGGTGGATCGCGTGAAGGACTCGATCCCGATGGGCCGGGGAGGTCAGCCGGAAGAGGTGGCGCGGGCCATCTTGTGGCTGGCCAGCGCGGAGGCTTCGTTTGTCAC
>NZ_RAZO01000367.1:0-17512 GCF_004307535.1 Pseudomonas sp. Sample_9 | reverse complement strand
AGTCGATCCAGCGCCTCGCCACTGCGCTTGAACCAGCCCATCAGATAATCCGCGAGCACCTGCGTGCGCTTGGGCAATCCACCCTGATACGGGTGCACCAGATACATCGGCATGCGTCGGGTCTGGTAATCGCGCAGCAACCAGCGCAAGCGACCGTCCGCCAGTTCCGCTTGCAGCAGATACGACGGCAAACGCGCGATGCCGGCGCCGGACAGCGCTGCTTTCTTCAACAGGCTGTAGTGATTGCTGGCAAACGGACCCGAAACCCGCACCCGCAACAACTCGTGCTGCTGGTGATACAGCCATTCTTCGCGACCGCTGTAATGGCTGTTGAGCAGGCAACGATGCTCGGCCAAGGCATGCGGCGTCGCCGGCTCGCCGAAGCGCTCGAGGTAGGCCGGGCTGGCGCAGGTCATTTCGTGCCACGCCAACAGCGGCCTGGCCACCAGCCGATCGTCATTGGCCACTTCGGCACGAATCGCCAGATCAAAGCCATCGCGGGACAGATCGCGATAACTGTTGTTCAGCTCCAACTCGATCTGCACCTGCGGGTATTGCCCGGAAAACTCCAGCAACAAGCCATCGAAGAAGGTCTCGCCGAGCGACACCGGAACGGTCATGCGCACCGGGCCGGCCATGTCGTCCTTCAACCGCGCCAACGCCTGCCGCGCGCGTTCGACCTGGACCACCAGCGCCTGCGCCTGCGGCAGCAGCGCCGCCCCCGCTGCCGTCAGGCTCAAGCGCCGGGTCGTGCGTTGCAGCAACACCACACTGTATTGTGCCTCGAGCTGGCTGATGCGCTTGGATAACTGGCCCTTGCTGCAGCCCAACTGCTGCGCGGCCAGGGTAAAACTGCCGGCCTCGATCAGTACGGCAAACGCGGCAAGGTCATCCATTTCGCTCATGGATTGTTTCCATTTGAAAACCAAAGGTTGCCTATTAGTGCGCTTATCCGCAGAAAAAACCACTTTAGACTGAAACCTCATTCACACACATGAGGTACAGCTCGATGAAAATTCTGTTGATAGGCGCAGGCGGCACCATCGGTTCGGCGGTGGACAAAGAGTTGTCGCAACGCCACGAGGTCATTCGTATCGGTCGCAACAGCGGTGACTTGCAAGTGGATATCAGCGACAGCGCCTCGATCCGCAAGCTGTTCGAACAGACCGGCAAGTTCGATGCCTTGATCTGCGCGGCGGGCAACGTGACGTTTGCAGCGCTGGACGAGATGACTGGGGACAGCTTCGCCCTCGGCCTGAAAGACAAGCTGATGGGCCAGGTCAACCTGCTGCTGATCGGCCGCGAGTTCGCCAATGACGGGGCCTCATTCACCTTTACCACCGGCGTGCTCAGCCACGACCCGATTCGCAGCGGCGCCTCGGCAGCGTTGGTCAACGGCGCCCTCGACAGCTTCGTCCGCGCCGCCGCCATCGAACTGCCGCGTGGCCTGCGGGTGAACTCGGTGAGCCCGACCGTGCTGACCGAAGCCCTGGGCAAATACGCGCCCTATTTCCGTGGCTTCAAGCCGGTTGCTGCAGCGGAAGTGGCATTGGCCTACGCGAAAAGTGTCGAAGGCCTGCAAACCGGTCAGACGTTTCACGTGGGTTAAGGCCCTTGTGATGAACGGTCAGGCTGCGTAACGTGGCAGCACTTGTCTGGAGAGCCAAAGATGCGTGTTGCCCGTTCGATCGTCCTCGTTGCCCTGCTGCCGTTGTTTGCCGCCTGCCAGTTGTTCGACGGCCAGCGTGAAAGTGTGTCCCATGCCGGGCAGACGCGGATGCAGGGGCAACTGACCGCCGCCGACGGCAAACTGGTGTTCCAGCCGTGCCAGGATCAGCGGCAACTGGTGGTCAACGACATCGGCGGCACCAGCGTCCTGCAAGAGGCCGCCACCCTTGCCGACGAGCAGGGCAAGCTGTTTGCCGATGTGCGCGGCAAGGTTTCCGGCGATCGTCTCGACCTCGGCCAGTTGTATCGCGTCGAGCGCTCGGGCACGGCCTGCGACGATCCGAATTTCAAACTGCTGATCCTGCGCGCCGCCGGCCATGGCCCGGAATGGAGCGTCAAGGTCAGCGGCAAAGGCATGGTCATCGAGCGCGACGGCCAGCCGCCGCTGGCCGTGCCGTATGTGGAAGAGCAACTGGGCGACGGCCGCTTCAATCTCAGCAGCGAAGCCAACAACCAGCGCATCGAATTGTGGGTCGCGCCACAGCGCTGCGTCGACAGCAGCACCGGCAGCGTGCAGCACATGAGCGCCGAATTGCGTATCGACGGTCAGGTGCAGCGCGGGTGCGGCTATTTCGGCGGCGCGCGTAACGACTGATCGTTTTTCTCCCACGGATCCGCTCGCGGCGGCTTATAATCGCCGCCTTCAAACGCCCTGGCGCAGTTGTGCGCCCCGCGAACCGGATCCCCGCCATGTTACGAATCACTGAACTCAAGCTGCCAATCGACCATCCCGAAGAAGACCTGCGCGTCGCCATCGTGCAGCGCCTGGGCATCGCCAGCGATGATCTGCTCGATTTCACCTTGTTCAAGCGCAGCTATGACGCGCGCAAAAAGTCCTCCGAGCTGTGCTTCATCTACACCATCGACCTCAACGTACGCGACGAGGCCAAAGTGTTGGGCAAGTTCGCCGACGACCGTAACGTCAACGTGGCGCCGGATGTCAGCTACAAATTCGTCGGCCAGGCACCGAGCGATCTCGGCCAGCGGCCGATCGTCGTCGGTTTCGGCCCGTGCGGCATCTTCGCCGGCCTGCTGCTGGCGCAGATGGGCTTCAAACCGATCATTCTCGAGCGCGGCACCGAAGTCCGTCAACGCACCAAGGACACCTGGGGCCTGTGGCGCAAAAGCGTGCTCAATCCCGAGTCCAACGTACAGTTTGGCGAAGGCGGCGCGGGCACGTTCTCCGACGGCAAGCTGTACAGCCAGATCAAGGACCCGAAATTCCTCGGCCGCAAAGTCCTGCACGAGTTCGTCAAGGCCGGCGCGCCGGAAGAAATCCTCTACGTCAGCAAGCCGCACATCGGTACGTTCCGCCTGACCGGTATGGTCGAAAACATGCGCGAGCAGATCCGCGAACTGGGCGGTGAAGTGCGCTTCCAGGAGCGCGTCAGCGACGTGCTGATCGAAGACGGCCAACTGGTCGGCGTGAAACTGGCCAGCGGCGAAACCCTGCATTCGAAGCATGTGGTTCTGGCCCTCGGCCACAGTGCCCGCGACACCTTCCGCATGCTCCACAGCCGTGGCGTGTTCATGGAAGCCAAGCCGTTCTCGGTGGGTTTCCGCATCGAACATCCGCAATCGCTGATCGACCGCGCGCGCCTGGGCAAATACGCCGGCCACCCGAAACTCGGCGCTGCCGATTACAAACTGGTGCACCACGCCAAGAACGGGCGTTCGGTGTACAGCTTCTGCATGTGCCCGGGCGGCACCGTGGTCGCTGCGACGTCGGAACCGAATCGCGTGGTCACCAATGGCATGAGCCAGTACTCGCGTAACGAGCGTAATGCCAACTCCGGCATCGTCGTCGGCATCACCCCGGAAGTCGATTATCCGGGCGGCCCGCTCGCCGGTATCGAGTTGCAGGAGCGCCTGGAATCCCACGCGTTCATCCTTGGCGGCAGCGACTACAAGGCTCCGGCGCAACTGGTTGGCGACTTCATCAACGACATACCATCGACCGAACTGGGCGAAGTCGAGCCGTCGTACAAGCCGGGCGTGGCCTTGGGCGATCTGGCCTTGGCGCTGCCGGACTTTGCCATTGAGGCGATCCGTGAAGCCTTGCCGGCGTTCGAGAAGCAGATTCGCGGTTATTCCCTGCACGACGCCGTGCTGACCGGAATCGAGACCCGCACTTCATCGCCGCTGCGCATCACCCGCAACGAGTCGCTGCAGAGCATGAACGTCAAGGGCCTGTTCCCGGCCGGTGAAGGCGCGGGCTATGCCGGCGGGATTCTTTCGGCGGGTGTCGACGGGATTCGTATTGCCGAAGCAGTGGCTCGCGATATCCTCGGCCTCGGCGCCTGATCCGCAAAGTTCGCAACAACGCAAAACCCTGTGGGAGCGAGCCTGCTCGCGAAAGCGGTCTGTCACTCAACGAAGTTGTTGAATGTGACTCCGCCTTCGCGAGCAGGCTCGCTCCCACAGTGGTTTCTGCATTTGGCTTTAGATGTTCGCGCGCAGCACCGAGGTCGGCAGCGCCTCCCCGCGCTCGGCACTCGCCGCCACCGCTGCAATCAAATCACCCAGTTCATACCCTTGCGCTTTCAGCCACTCCTGATCGTAATACGTGTCGGCATAACGCTCGCCGCCATCGCACAGGATCGCCACGATCGACCCCGACTGCCCCGCCGCTTTCATCTGCTGCGCTGCCATCAGCGCACCGATCAAATTGGTCCCGCTCGACCCGCCGACATGCCGCCCCAAACGCTGCGCCAGATAATGCATGGCCGCCAGGGACAGGGCGTCCGGCACCTTGACCATCGCATCGATCACCTTGGGCAGGAACGACGCTTCGACCCGAGGCCGGCCAATGCCTTCTATGCGCGAGCCGCAGTCCAGGCGCAGGCTGGCATCTCCGGTCTGGTAAAAATCGAAGAACACCGAACGCTCGGCATCGGCACACAACACGCGGGTGCAGTGCTGGCGATAGCGCACGTATCGACCAAGGGTCGCTGTAGTCCCGCCAGTGCCGGGGCTGGAAATCAACCAAGTCGGCTCAGGATGTTTTTCGTAGCGCATCTGCTGGAAGATCGATTCAGCGATGTTGTTGTTCGCTCGCCAGTCGGTGGCACGTTCGGCGTAAGTGAACTGGTCGATGAAGTGACCGCCATGCTCGCGGGCCAGGCGCTCGGATTCGGCGTAGATCTGCGTCGGATCCTGCACCAGATGACTCTGGCCACCGTAAAAGGCAATCTGGGCAATCTTCTCTTTCGAGGTGGTCGCGGGCATCACCGCGATAAACGGCAAACCGAGCATGCGCGCGAAATACGCTTCGGAGATCGCCGTCGAGCCGCTGGATGCCTCGATCACTGGCGCGCCGGGTTTCAGCCAGCCGTTACACAGCGCGTAAAGGAACAGCGAACGGGCCAGGCGATGCTTGAGGCTGCCGGTCGGGTGGCTGGATTCGTCCTTGAAATACAACTCGATGCCGGCAAAACCGGGCAGCGGCAAAGGGATCAGGTGGGTGTCGGCGCTGCGCTGGAAGTCCGCCTCGATGATGCGGATGGCTTCGCGTGCCCACTGTCGGTTGTCGCTCATGGTTTCGGTTCTCATTGAATCAAGCAGGAGATCGGTCTCCTGAAAAGGTCTGCCGCAAGCTTAGGAAAAATCCCGCAGGCGGCAAAGATACAGCTGAGTCTCAATGTGTCAGGCAACTGCTAGGCTCAGTGCTGCCCGAACCAGACAGCCTGTAACGACATATAACAAAAAAGAATATAACTTTTGTTTTAACAACTAACGGTACGGGTTAGGGTAGCCCATCTTTTTCACGATTCCATGGAGAGCGACCTTGCCTCTGCGTAGCACTTTCACGCGTTTCTTTCAGTTGGAAGCCGCCAGCGGTCTGCTATTGATCGCCGCAGCCGTTCTCGCGCTGATCATCAACAACTCACCGCTGTCGTGGCTGTACACCGGCCTGCTCGACACCCCGGTGGTGGCGCAGATCGGCGCGTTGAAAATCGCCAAACCCCTGCTGCTGTGGATCAATGACGGCCTGATGGCGATGTTCTTCCTGCTGATCGGTCTGGAAGTCAAACGCGAAGTGCTCGACGGCCAGTTGTCCAAGCCCTCGCAGATCGTCTTGCCCGGCGCAGCGGCGATCGGCGGCATGCTGGTGCCGGCGCTGATCTACTGGTTCCTCAACCGCGACAATCCCGCCGCCCTCAGTGGCTGGGCCATTCCGACCGCCACCGACATCGCCTTCGCCCTCGGCGTACTGGCGCTGCTCGGCAAGCGCGTGCCGGTGTCGCTGAAACTGTTCCTGATGACCCTGGCGATCATCGATGACCTCGGCGCCATCGTCATCATCGCAATCTTCTATTCCGGCGAACTCTCGACCCTGTCCCTTGGCCTGGCGGCTGCGTGCATTGCCGCGCTGGTGGCGATGAACCGGCTCGGCGTGGTCAAGCTCGGGCCTTACATGATCATCGGCCTGATCCTCTGGGTCTGCGTGCTCAAGAGCGGTGTCCACGCGACACTGGCCGGCGTGACCCTGGCTTTCTGCATTCCCCTGCGCACGAAAAACGCCGAGTCGTCGCCGCTGCTGACCCTCGAACACGCGCTGCACCCCTGGGTCGCCTACGGCATCCTGCCGCTGTTCGCCTTCGCCAACGCCGGCCTGTCACTGAGCGGCGTCACCGTCGAAAGCTTCACCCACGACGTACCGATGGGCATCGCCATCGGCCTGCTGCTGGGCAAGACCGTCGGCGTGTTCGGTCTGACCTGGCTGGCGGTCAAGATCGGCATCGCCGCCCTGCCCCAAGGCGCCAACTGGGGCCAGGTCCTCGGCGTCGCGATCCTCTGCGGCATAGGCTTCACCATGAGCCTGTTCGTCGGCTCGCTGGCCTTCGACCCGGGCGTGAGTGATTACGCCGGCATGGATCGCATGGGCATCCTCACCGGCTCGATCCTAGCGGCGGTGATTGGTTATGCGGTGACGGCGGCGGCGAGTCGCAAGAATTCACAACTGCAATAACCCCTGTGGCGAGGGAGCTTGGCCCTCGCCACAGATTTCTCGCCTCACAGTTACGCAGCGAACAATCCCCACGTCATTAGCGACGCGTCCTACAGCCACACTTTCCCCGCTTCGATAACGTCGTGCGGCCCCTACTCGAGGGGCTGTCGATGGTGAACGAAGGGACGATCAGTGGCGCGGAACAAGGACATTCCCCGGGTGCAAAACCCACCGCAGGGCGACGGACAATACCTATCACCCCGCCCCCGATACGTCGGATATCACAGCCTTTCCCGATTTAAGAAGAGCAAAAAAGAAAACGCCGTTCAACGGTGGGCTCCGGGATCGCTGGATCAATGCAAAAGGCCGAATAATTTATGAATGGGACTATTTACATGGCGAGCTTGAAGCCTATCGCGCAAGTGATGGCAGCCATTTAGGCTCTTACGACCACAGAACTGGTGAACAGATAGATCCACCCAAAAAAAACCGTAGTATTAAAAAATATTTATGAGGATTACATGGGACTCAAAGCCAGACTCGAATGGTACGACCAACAAACCGAACTGGGTGAGGGGGAGGAACTGTCGAAAGATTTTGGCGAGGACGGCTCATTAATGGAAGCATTAGGCCTACCGTCGAAAAGCTTCAATAACGGCGGATTTGATGTAAAAGCCGATTGGATCAAGACTCTCCAGCCCCACTTCCAGCATTCCATTCAATTTTCTTCTTACGACTATCAGGTATCGTTCGTTTACCGGGATCAATGGTAGATGGGACTGGAACTGAGATTGGAATGGTACGACACAGCAACCTTGGAGTTTCAGGGGGAAGAGTCGTCAAAAGACCTGGGTGGTGACGAGTCAGTGTTAAACGCCTTGGGGATTCCCGCCGCGGACAACATCAACAATGGCAGTTTCAACGTCGCTCAAAATTGGCTCGCCACCATTCAGCCGTATTTTCAACATCAAATCGATTTGAGAGTTCACGACTATCAAATTTCGTTTGACTACGGCTAACAGCCCCGGAAGTATTAGCTCCATGCACTTTCTTTTAATTACCGGTTTTTTCCCTGACGAAGCCCAAGATGACTCCTTGCAATTCGAGCTGGATATCACAGGCAGCGAGATGAATGAAAAAGTGGCCCAGCTCATTGAATCAAAGCCCTTGGATGAGGTGGAACCCGGCGAGCTGTTGTTGACTCTGGATCAGGTAACCGCATTGGAAAACCTGCTCAACGTCAGTTTTCCAAAGGGCCTCGAATACTTCATGGGCACCTACGCCACATACTGAATGAGCAATTCACAAACAAAGAAAAACCCCGACCAGACACCTGATCGGGGTTTTCTTTCACCCAGCTTCTCGCTTAGTGCGATACGCGGCTGGTTCCGCCAACGGTGGAGATCCGTACCCGCTCGCCAACGCGGAATACTTCATTCTCCTGAACCTGCTGCACATAGGCGCGCATGCTGCCGTCGTCTTCGCGGACGGTGATTTCCACGCCCTGGGTGCGGGTCAGGCCTTCTTCGGTTGCCGAGCCAAGCAGGCCGCCGGCCACTGCGCCGATGACCGCAGCGACGATGCTGCCCTTGCCGCCGCCGATGGCGCTACCGCCGACGCCGCCGACCACTGCGCCTGCTGCGCCGCCGATCGGGGTCTTGGTGCCTTCGATTTTTACCGGTCGCAGGGATTCGATGGTGCCCATGCGAATCGTCTGTACACGACGCGCTTCGTCACGGGAGTAGGAGTCGCCGGTGAGGCTCGATTGGCAGCCGGTCAGCAACATCGCCATCGTCGAAAAAGAAGCAACCAGCAGAACAGACTTACGCATAGCATCAACTCCAAAAGAACATGTGTTCATTAAACTCCGTGGCCTGGCGCCTGTCACGACACCATCCGGATAAAATTGGCTTCCATTCAGGCTGGGTACAGATGCCCGCGAGCGTCCCACTTAAAGTAGCGTGAAATCATCGATCCTGCGCCATTGCCCTTTATCCGCTCGGTAGACTGCTCAGGGTGCCAGTCGTTCAAGAATCCACTCGGCGCCCTGGAGGCGGTAGTTGAGGCGATCGTGCAGGCGGCTCGGACGGCCCTGCCAGAACTCGATGCGCTCGGGCAACAAGCGGTAACCACCCCAATGTTCCGGGCAGTGCGGCTGGCTGTCGCTGAAGCGTTGCTCGGTGGCCTTGAGCAAATCTTCCAGTTCGCCACGACCGTTGATGACCCGGCTCTGCGGCGAGGCCCAGGCGCCGAGGCGGCTACCCAGCGGACGCACCTGATAATACGCATCGGACTCTTGCGCCGTGACCTTGACCACCCGCCCCTCGATGCGCACCTGGCGCTCCAGGGTTGGCCAGAAGAAGGTCATGGCGGCAAACGGGTTGGCCGCCAGCTGCTGGCCCTTGGCGCTGTCGTAGTTGGTGAAGAAGGTGAAGCCCTGCTCGTCCAGGCCCTTGAGCAACAGAATGCGGCAATGCGGACGACCGTCGGCGTCGACCGTGGCCAGGGTCATGGCATTGGCTTCCACCGGCGCCTGCTCGGTTTTCACCGCGTCGGCGAACCACTGGTGAAACAGCGCAAACGGCTCGGCCGGGGCTTGCGCCTCGGTCAAACCGTCACGGGTGTAGTCGCGACGCATATCGGCCAGAGCCTGGGTCATGGCGGATTCCTTTTCGTTAGCGGATCACTTCTTGGCGGCGTCGGCTGCGGCGACTTTCTTGTCGGTCGCGGCGGCTTTGGCTGGTGCAGTTTTTTTCGCTGGAGCCTTGGCCGGTGCCTTCTTCGCAGGAGCCTTGGCGGCGGTTTTCTTGGCTGGCGCCTTTTTCGCCGCCGGCACAGCGGCTTTTTTCGCCGCAGGCGCTGGGGTAACCGGTTTGACCACTGGCTTGACATCTTGCGCAGCAACCATCGTCACCGGCTTCGGCGCTGGCATGTTGTATTTGCTCAGCAGCGCAACCATGGTGTTTTGCGGAGTCACCAGCAGTTCGACACGACGGTTCAAGGCACGGCCTTCAACGCTGTCGTTGGCCGCACGCGGCGCTTCGGAACCCATGCCACGTAGCATCAGGCGATCACGCTGCAAGCCGCTGAGGCGGAAAATTGCGGCGATGGATTGCGCACGCTCCTGGCTCAATTTGACGTTGGCTGGCGCGGAACCGCTGGTGTCACTGTGACCGAGCACCAGCACCGCGGTTTTCGGGTCGGCTTCAAGGATTTTCGCCACGCGAGTGAACGGGCCAAGGGTGACCGGCAGCAGCATCGCCGGGCGGTCCGGGTTGAACGAACCTTCCACCGGCGCCGTCACCACCAGTACGTTGTCGCGACGTTCGAGTTGCAGGTTGCTGTCCTTCACCGCTTCACGCAGACGCGGTTCGTAGTCATCGAGCCAAGCCTGGGTCACCTTCGGATCGGGCATCGGCACGGCTTTGACGGTTGGCTGGTCCTTGCCGCCGAACGGCCACCACCATTTGCCATTGGACTGCGCCTCGGCTTTGGCCACCTCGACCGGTTTGGCTTCAGGTTTGACCTCGGCTTTCAGATCAGCCTTGATCGCTTCATCGCTGGAACCGAACGGCCAATACCACGGGTTGCTGCTTTCGGCCTTGGCAACTGGTGCGGTCGCTGCAGGTTTCAAAGGAGCCGGTGCCGGATCTTTGGCCGCGACTTTGTCGGAAGAGCCGAACGGCCACCAACTGCTGCCGTCCGCATCGTTTTTCGGGGTCTGTGCGCAACCGGTGAGCGCTACACACAGGGCCAGGGCGAGGGTCTTTTTAGATGACATTGAAAATCCACAAAATGAAGTAATGAAAAATCAGAGCACTTTCGCCCGGATAAACAGCCGTTTTGAAACGAAAATCCTTTCGAGGTTCCGACCCTGGAACCCCTGTTGAAGCTTTACAGACAAGTGGCAAGCACCCGCGCCAGCTTTTGTGCGCGCGGATCCATCAAAACGTAAGGCCCCAGGGTATTTGTCACGAAACCGAAAGCGACATCGTGCTCAGGGTCAGCAAAACCGATCGAGCCGCCCGCCCCCGGATGGCCGAACGCGCGCGAACCGAGGCCGTAGGTGGCGTTGGGCACGTCCGGTTGATCGAGCATGCAGCCAAGGCCGAAACGGGTGCGGGTGAGCAAAGTCTTGTCATCGCCAAGGCTGTGCTCGCGGGTCAGCTCTTCGAGCATCTCGCTCTCGAGCAGGCTGCCGTCGAGCAGGCCGGCATAGAACCCGGCGAGACTGCGCGCGTTACCGTGGCCGTTGGCCGCCGGTTGCTGCATGCGGCGCCATTCCGGCTTGTTAGTGCTGGTCAGCACGGACGGCGGATTGGTGAAGGCGCGGGTGGTCATCGCCGTCGGTTCGCGCATGGTCACTTGCAGCAGGCGCTGCGCCGCAGCGTCGCCGGCGTTGCCCTTGCCACGGGCGATGTGCGCCACGCGATGAAACTCTTCGTCGGCCAGGCCCACGTGGAAATCCAGGCCCAACGGTTTGGCGACCCGAGCGACGATCGATTCGCCCGGCCCGCGACCGTCGGCGCGGCGCAGCAATTCGCCGACCAGCCAACCGTAGGTGATCGCGGCATAACCGTGACCGGTGCCCGGCGTCCACCAAGGTGCTTCGGCCGCAAGGGCGTCGACCATGGTTTGCCAGTCGTAAAGGGCTTCAGGCGCGAGCAGTTCGCGCAGCGCCGGCAAGCCGGCCTGATGGCAGAGCAATTGGCGCAGGGTGACGGATTCTTTGCCGGCGGCGGCGAATTCCGGCCAGTAGCGGGCAACCGGGGCGTCGAGTTGCAACTTGCCTTCAGCGACCAGTTGCAGTGCGGTAACGGCGGTGAAGGTCTTGGTGCAGGAGAACAGGTTGGCGATGGTGTCGCTGTGCCAGGCTTCGCTGCCGTCCTTGTCGGCGGTACCGGACCAGAGGTCGAGGACGGTTTCTCCACCGACCTGGATGCACAGGGCTGCGCCGCGTTCCTGGGGATCGTCGAACAGTGCGGCGAAAGCCTCGCGCACCGCTTCGAATTGAAGCTCGTAATGTCCCTGAATCTGCACCCGCAACTCCCCCGCGAAAACGCTCTACAAAGTGGCCCGCATTGTTCCAGCCCTTGAGGGATTTGGGAACAGGCGCGGGCCGGACGGTTGATCGGCAATTTATGGTGATCCCTTCGCGAGCAGGCTCGCTCCCACAGGGGATCTCCTCTGCTGTTGATATCCAGTGTGGGAGCGAGCCTGCTCGCGAAGAACGATAACGCGGTCTGAAACCTAGTGACCATTCCCCGAATGCCCACCCGCCTGCGCAGCCCCCGGCGCATTGCCAGCCTCGGCCTTGCGCCCGCCTTCAATCTCTGCAACCGGTGCTTTCTGCGCCTCCTTGCCCAACTGCTCCAGCGCCTGCAGATTGCTTTTGCGCACCGCCTCGACGAAGCCCTGATAAGGCAGATCGGTCACCCCGACCAGACCGAAATGCCCGTTCTCGCCGTCGAGCAAACGCCCGGTCACCGGCTGGTCGAGATACTGGAACCAGTGCACGCCAACAATCGACGGTTCGCTCAGCGCCTGTTTGAGGAAGTTGACATAAGCCGGACCGCGATCTTCTTCCCTGGCCAATTGCGTCACGCCGCCCCAGAACGGCCCCCGGTCAGCCGAGCCGAAGTTGAATTCGGTGATCAGCACCGGTTTGTCCAGCGCTGCCAGTGCGGCGAAGTCGTAACCGTCCTGCGGCTTGAGCGTGTACATGTTGAAGCTCAACACATCGCAATACTGCGCGCACGACGCCACGGCTTCAGGCGTGCTGATGGCGAAGCGACCACCAAGGAGCATCTGGTTGGGCGCGTGCCATTTCAGCGAATCGGAAATGGTCTTGAAATAGGTGTCGGCAAAGACCTTCTGGAAGTATTTGAAATCCGCTTCGATCTCCGGATGTTCCGGGTTCGGCAATGGCGGCACGAACCCCGGATCTTCCATCAACTCCCATGCCGGCAAATCGATGCCCCAGGCCTTGGACAGTCCGGCCTGATTGCGGTACTTGTCGCGCAATTGCTTGAGAAAGGCGCGTTTGGCCGGTACGTCGGTGGTCATTTTCAACGTGCCGTAGGCCAGCGCGTAGCGAGCCTTCGGATCGTCACCAGGGCCGGCCCAGGCCAGTTCGTTGTCGGCGTAATAACCGATCAGCCACGGATCGTCACGGTGATCGCGGGCGGCAATGGCCACGGCGCGCTCGGTGGCCATGGCGAAACGCGGATCGAACGGATCCGGCATGCCGCCCCACCAATCGCTGCCGGTGCTGATGCTGGTGTAATCGCCGACGATCGACAGCGGCAAGGTGTACGGCACGCGTTCAGCGTCTGCCAGCGACGGCACGCTCCAGTTGCCCACCGTGTTGAAGCCCCAGGCTTGCAGGCGGTCGAGGGTATGGCGGGTCCAGCGTTCTTCATCAATTGTGGCTTTGCACGGGGCGGTTTCCTCGCTGGACGCTTGCACCGCATCGGTCTGCGCCGCTTCGGCAATACCCGATTTCGGCTCGGCAGGCACCGCTGCAGTTTCAGCGGCCTGCACCGAACCGGCCTCCGCCGCGCCCGCCTTCGCCGCTTCGGCAATTCCGGCCTTGTTGTCGCTGTCCGCCTTGCACGGTTCGCCGTACAGGCGTTGCAGATTGGCGCCATAGAAGTCGTACCAGCGGCCGTTGCCATAGCCACGGCCCTGATCGGCACCGTTGCCGCCACGGTTGTCGCCCTCGCCAAAATGCGCGGCCAGCGGGTCGTCGTTCTTCGGCAACGATTCGAACATGTACTCACGACCAGCGACGTAGGTCTGGTTGACTTGCGGGCTCACCGTGTTGACACCCAACGAGTAGAACGGATGGCCTTCAGGGGTCACCAGATACCAGCGGCCATCGCGTTTTTCCGTGCGGAAGAAACCGCTGGCCTTGAACGCAGGGCCCTTGTTCCAGCCGCCGAATTTGTCCAGCGAAGCCTTTTCACGCTCGGTCAGCCACGTATTCAGTTGTTGCTGCTCTTTGTTGGCGGCGCTTTTAAGTTGCTCGTCGCTGCTGACTTTTTCCGGCCACTTGCTGCGGGTTGACTGACCGTATGCGTCGACCAGATTACCGTACACCGCGCGCGTCACCGACTCGCCGTCCTGCACGCCGAAACGCTCAAGCAACAGGCTCTGCGCAACTTTCGGCTGATCCATCGACAGACTCACCGAAACCACCTGGCTGCGATCGATCTCGCCCGTGCTGCTGGCCAGCAGAATGCGTTGGCCATCAATGGTCATCGGCATCGGCGGCCCGGCTTTCATACCCTGGCTCAGCGGCGTCGAAGCCACCAGCGGCACCAGCAAGGTCTGCGCGGGGCCGGCCGGCAGATCGACGCGGCTGACCAGAGTGCGGCCATCGTTGCTCTGGATCTGCACATAAACCGTCACCGCCCAGTTCATCGCACTCTGCAGTCGCAGAGTCATCATGCCGGACTGCGACCAGTCCCAAGCGCCGGTCTGCGGAGTCAGGCGCAAGGTCGGCCGCGCGACCGGGTTGAACGTCACCCGGCGCAGCACTTCACCTTCAGCGGTCTGTTCGGCATTGGCCTGCGGCAGGTCGGCGTTTTCCGTGGCGACCTTGACCACGTCGGCCGGGCGCACGAAGTTGAACAGCGTCTGCTGACCGGCGGGCGCGGCCAGCAACGGCGCGGCAAAAATCATGGCGAAAACAGCGGGCAACGAACGGCGGATCATAAGAACGGAGTTCTCCCTAACGACCAGTCAAGGCCAGTGGAAAAGCGGTGGCAGAGAGATAGACAACGCGGTGGGCCAATCGGCCCACCCGTGTCTCAGGATATTTCACGACGGAAAGGAGGCAACGCATTGAGGATCGCCTTGCCGTAGCGCTGGGTGACCAGACGCCGGTCGAGCAAGGTGATGGTGCCGCGGTCTTCTTCGGTGCGCAGCAGACGGCCGCAGGCCTGAACCAGTTTCAGCGAGGCGTCGGGCACGGAGATTTCCATGAATGGATTGCCGCCACGCGCCTCGATCCACTCCGACAACGCGGCTTCGACCGGATCGTCGGGCACCGAGAACGGAATCTTGGCGATCACCACGTGCTCGCAGTAGGCACCCGGCAAATCGACACCCTCGGCAAAACTGGCCAGCCCGAACAGCACGCTGGAATCACCGCCATCGACCCGCGCCTTGTGCTTGTTCAGGGTTTCCTGTTTCGACAGGTTGCCCTGAATGAACACTTGCTTGCGCCAGTCGCGGTCGAGGCCATCGAACACGTCCTGCATCTGCTTGCGCGAGGAGAACAGCACCAGCGTGCCACGGGAACCTTCGACCAGATCGGGCAGTTCACGGATGATCGCCGCCGTATGGGCAGCGGCATCGCGCGGGTCGGCCTTCAGATCCGGCACGCGCAGCACGCCGGCATCGGCATGATGGAACGGGCTCGGCACCACCGCTGTGACAGCTTTTTTCGGCAGGCCGGCGCGCATGCGGAAACGGTCGAAAGTACCCAGCGCCGTCAGCGTCGCCGAGGTCACCAGGCAGCCGTAAGCGACATTCCATAAACTGCGACGCAAGGTTTCCGCCGCCAGAATCGGGCTGGCGTTGACCTCGATGTCGAACAGCGAACCGCTTTCGGCTAGGGTCAGCCAGCGCGCCATGGGCGGGCTGTCCTCCGGGTCTTCGGCGGTGAACGCGGTCCACAATTCCCAGTTGCCGGAAGCGCGGGACAACAGGCTGCCGAACAGCGGATACCACTCTTCGGCCTGATTGCTGGCGATGCCGATATTGACCTCGCCATCCATGCCTTCCTTGAGCAGGTCGGTCAGGCGCTGGAACAGATCGTTAAGGCGCGAATAGCCTTTTTTCAGCTCGATGCCCATCTCGCGCATGTCCTCGGGAATCACTCCGCCGACGAAACGATGACGTGGGCGCTCGCGGCCTTCGACGTCTTCGCCTGGCTTGAAATCGGCGATCTGCTCGCACGCGGTGAACATGAACTGCTGCTGGGTCTTGATCTCCCGCGCCAGCTCCGGCACCTGCTCGATCAGCTTGCCAAGATCGCCCGGCAGCGGATGCTGGGCGAGCAGTTTGGTCAGATTCTTCGCGGTTGTTTCGAGCCAGTCGGCGGTGGAGCGCAGGCGCGTGTAATGGGCGAAGTGGCCGATGGCCTTGTCCGGCAAATGGTGACCTTCGTCGAACACGTAAATGGTGTCGCGCGGGTCCGGCAACACGGCGCCGCCGCCCAGTGCCAGATCCGCCAGGACCATGTCGTGGTTGGTGACGATCACGTCGACCTTGCCCATGCCCTCGCGAGCTTTGTAGAAGGCGCACTGGCCGAAGTTCGGGCAATGACGGTTGGTGCACTGGCTGTGATCGGTGGTCAGGCGCGCCCAGTCGGCGTCTTCCAGCGCGTTGGGCCAGCTGTCGCGGTCGCCGTCCCATTTATTGCCGGCGAGCTTTTCGATCATGCTGGTGAACAGCTTCTGACTGGCCTCGTCGACTTCGATCTTGAAGCCTTCTTCTTCGAACAGCTGCGCGGTGGCGGTTTGTGCGTGGCCTTCCTGCAGCAGCATGTCGAGCTTGGACAGGCACATGTAGCGGCCACGGCCCTTGGCCAGGGCGAAACTGAAATTCAGCCCGCTGTTGCGCATCAGGTCGGGCAGATCCTTGTAGACGATCTGCTCTTGCAGGGCGACGGTCGCGGTGGCAATCACCAGACGCTTGCCGGCCAGTTTCGCCGTAGGGATCGCCGCCAGGCTGTAGGCCACCGTCTTGCCAGTACCGGTGCCGGCTTCCACCGCGACAATCGCGGGGTCGCCACTGCGCCGGCCTTCGTCATCGGTGTCGATATCCCCGAGGACCTTGGCGATTTCGGCGATCATCAGGCGCTGGCCGTAACGCGGCTTGAGGCTCTTGGCCTCTAGAAAACGCGAATAGGCGCCCTGGATCGTGGTTTTGAGTTCAGTGCTGATCATTGAGTGTCGGGCGCTGGAAACGCTGGATAAATTTTCAGTAGTTTGGTTCGGCGGCTATCATACCTGCCTAATCGATCCTGCGCAGAACGGAGTGCCCGAATGACACCTTTTAGCCTCGTTTACCCCCTGCATGTCCTCGCCGCTCTGGTGTGGGTCGGCGGCATGTTTTTCGCCTGGATGGTCTTGCGCCCTGCGGCTGTGAAGGCTCTGGACGGCCCCGCTCGCCTGACCCTGTGGGTGGAAGTGTTTCAAGGTTTTTTCCGTTGGGTCTGGGTCGCCGTGATCCTGTTGCCGATCAGCGGCGTGGGCATGTTGCATCTACAGCAGGTCGGCTTCGAGACCGCGCCGAAGTATGTGCAGGTGATGATCGGTTTGTATGTGGTGATGACGGCGTTGTTTATTCGGATTCAGGGGTTGATGCTGCCGGAGTTGCGCAAGGCGGTTGAGGCGAAGGATTGGCCGGCGGGTGCGGCAGTGCTGGGGCGGATTCGGCGGGTGGTTGGGCTTAATCTGCTGGTCGGGTTGGTGCTGGTGGCGGTGGCTGCGGCTCGGCCAATGTTCTGACAATCTGCGACTCAAAGATCAAAAGCCCCTCACCCTAGCCCTCTCCCAGAGGGAGAGGGGACTGATTGGGGGATATTGAGGAGTTACGCCGACTTGGAAGATTTTCGCTGAATCCATAATCGACCTGGTCTTTCAGGTCGATGGATAGCGACAGACACCTCGGTCGGCTCCCTCTCCTTCTGGGAGAGGGCTGGGGTGAGGGCTTGCCTTTAGAGGCGCTGCACAGTAACCGAACCCGCCGCTCCCTCCGGCCCAGGCTGGCCATCCGCGCCGGCCTTGCCGTTCTTGCCGCCATCTGCGCGGTACACCA
>NZ_RAZO01000028.1:15699-65442 GCF_004307535.1 Pseudomonas sp. Sample_9 | reverse complement strand
ATGGTGCCCGAAGCCGGAATCGAACCGGCACGCCCTTACGAGCGGGGGATTTTAAGTCCATAATCTTTTTCTTTTAAATCATTCGCTTAGGGACATGATTTTTCCGCATCGCACACATTTCTTATCCGTTCCAAGACAGCAAAATCAGCACCTCAAAATAAATTGCGGAAAGAAACCGGGCTGTAGAGAGGCCTGGCCGTCACCGTGCGCCGGTCGACTGGATCTCCGATCAGTTGAACCATACTCATGGAAAGATGATCAGTCAGCAGTACGGAGCGTGGATCAAGGATGACGGACCGGACGTGGTAGATAGGCTACAGATTGACATGAATCTATCACTGGTAACTGTCGCCTCATCTAGCTAGGCAGAAAGGATCGGTGGACCCAGCTCACAGGGGCCAGGTTTCCGAGGTGGCAAGAAAGGGTGTCCACGCCTGGGCTAGGTGTAGGGGCCAATTGAACATAGGCAGGAATTCCACCTGTCAGTCTTCAAGGGCCGCTATCGGCCAAAACCAGTCATTCGTGAGTGGCCCCTTTCGAACCATTGCAGCCTCTCAGGCTTCGCAAAGGTCGGCAAAAGCGGCACATAACCAGGAATCGCTTTGGGGCTGATACTCGAACTGTAGGAATGGGGCCGAACGATGAGCGACCCGAGATGTGGTTCGTCATCAGCGCCTTCGCACGACCGTAAAAAAGTAGAAATGGTGTGAGCTCACCTCAAGCGCATCCTGGCGTTGGATCACTACAAACCACACAGCATGAGGCGTGAGCGATGAGTTTACACAGGCCGCCGCAGGTGCAGAAACTGCAACGGCTGACTTAATTGCATCTAAGGCCGTAGACACAGGATAGGCGCACATGCACTAGCAATTAACCTGAAACTAATCCGTTAAAAAGCAGCAAAGATCACCGCAGGACTGAGAAACCTTTCAATGTGGCGAGTAGGTGCCCCGCAGGTGGTAGTAACTGAGCTCAGGCGTGGGACGGTTCACCCCTCTCAGTTGCCTGCAGGCCGCGAATAGCTATTTAAGCCGCCAGAGACGAGCAATATCCCGCGCCCGTTCGCGCAATAGTCGAGGTGCTTGCTGGCACGCATCGGCGAGGCTCATGGGGCCTGACACCAATGCGAAAGCAGCGTTGACGCCGTGTTCATACAGCGCCTCGTAGCGCTCACCGAGCGTGCCGGCAAGAATCACTACAGGTACGCCTTGCTCACGGGCAATACGCGCTACCCCCATGGGGGTTTTGCCGCGCAACGTTTGACCGTCACAACGGCCTTCGCCGGTGATGACTAGGTCTGCACCCTTGATCTTATCGGCAAGCCCGACCAATTTTGCCACCACTTCTACGCCCGGTCGAAAACCGGCCCCCAGGAACGCTTTCGCGGCAAACCCCATGCCTCCGGCTGCCCCGGCGCCCGGAATGTCGCGAACATCCTGCGCAAGCACGACAGCGCAACAATCGGCAAAATGGGTCAATGCCTGATCCAGCTGTTCGATCTGCTCGCTGCTTGCCCCCTTCTGCCGACCAAAGGTAAATGAAGCGCCGTGGGCACCGCACAAGGGGTTATCGACATCAGCCGCCACTTCGAAACGGGTACTATGCAGACGGGGATCCATCTCACTCAAATCGATACTACACAATCCAGAAAGAGCCAAGCCACCTGGCGTCAGCTCCCTTCCACCTTCATCTTGGAAGCGCGCGCCCAAGGCATTGAGCATACCCGCACCGCCGTCGTTGGTCGCGCTACCACCGATGGTCAAGATGATTGTTTCGGCCCCGGCATTCAGAGCATCAAGGATCAGTTGCCCAGTGCCATAGCTGGAGCTGAGACATGCGTCACGTTGCTCCAAGGCCACCAGTTGCAGGCCGCTCGCCTCGGCCATTTCAATGACCGCGGTTCGCGTCTGCGCAAGCCATCCCCAACGGGCGCTGACCCCGACACCCAAAGGCCCTCTAACCTCGGCGTGACGACACTCACCGTGCAGGGCCGCCAGAATCGCCTCCATGGTTCCCTCGCCGCCATCGGCCATCGGGCATTGCACCAATTCAGCGTTAGGCAGCACCTCAGCCAGCCCCAGCGCAATGGCTTGTGCAACGCCATCGGCGCTTAGGCTGTCCTTGAATGAATCAGGTGCTATGACGACTTTCATGAGCGCTCTCCGGCGATAGGTGATGCCTCATGCTGACATCAGCGAACCGCTTAGGCTCCAGCTCCAGGCACAAGCAAAGGCAAGCGCTTTTGTTCGCGCGCCTAAAGGATTCGCCCGAATCTCGGCGTAGGCTTGGTCAGGTAATAGTTGTCCCTCAATATCAAAAAGAGTGACGTCCAATGATTTCGAAGCAGCACCCAGCCGTACAAATGCCGACTCCCCGAGAGTCCATGACTGATTGGCCACGGGATTTCGACGTCCGTGCCTTACGAGCAGAGCAGCAAGAACTGCTCGAAAACGCCAACCAACCGCGCCCTGCAAGCACCACTCAATCGGAGACCCTCCATGACGCCTGAAACCTCTGCCATTGCGCACATTCACGCTCGCGAGATACTCGATTCACGCGGCAACCCGACGATAGAAGCCAGCGTGACACTGGCCAACGGTGTGACCGGTTCCGCCAGTGTGCCCTCTGGCGCATCGACGGGTTCGAGAGAAGCGCTGGAGCTTCGCGATGGTGAGGCTCGCTACCTGGGCAAGGGCGTACTGCGCGCCGTGGAAAACGTCAAGGGCGTGATCAGCGCACGGGTCAAAGGGCTTAGCGCTTTGGACCAGAAGACCGTCGATGAGGCCATGATCAAACTGGACGGCACAGATTCCAAAAGCGCCTTGGGCGCCAATGCGACGCTAGCCGTATCGCTGGCCACCGCACGGGCTGGCGCACAGCATCAGGGCCTGGAGCTGTACGAACACCTGGCCTCCCTGTACGGTCAACCTGGACGGTACGCCTTGCCGATACCGATGATGAACATCATTAACGGCGGCGAACATGCCGATAATAATGTGGACATTCAGGAGTTTATGATTCAGCCGGTTTCAGCCTCATCGTTTCGCGAGGCACTGCGCATGGGTGCCGAGATCTTTCACTCCTTGAAAGCCGTTTTGCGCGTTCAAGGCCTGAGTACCTCGGTCGGCGACGAAGGCGGATTTGCCCCTTCGCTGCCCTCCAACGAAGCCGCTTTGTTGGTCATCCAAGAAGCCGTGGAGCGAGCAGGCTATGTGCTGGGACAGGACGTTACTCTAGCGCTCGACTGCGCAGCCTCCGAATTCTTCGAGGACGGTTTCTACCATCTGCAGGGTGAAGATCGTCGATTCGACTCCGAAGACTTTTCCCGTTACTTGAGCTCACTCTGTGAGCGCTACCCCATCACTTCTATCGAAGACGGCATGGACGAAAGTGACTGGGACGGCTGGAAAAAACTGACCGCCCAGCTTGGCGAACATGTGCAACTGGTAGGCGACGATCTGTTCGTCACCAACACGCGCATCCTCAAGGAAGGGATAGATCGAGGGATTGCCAACTCGGTGCTGATCAAATACAACCAGATCGGCACCTTGACCGAAACCCTGGCCGCCATTCGCATGGCTCAAGCGGCGGGCTACAAAGCGGTCATCTCACACCGCTCCGGGGAAACGGAGGATACCTTCATTGCCGACCTCGCCGTCGCCACGCGGGCCGGACAGATCAAGACCGGATCGTTGTGCCGGTCGGACCGAGTGAGCAAATACAATCGTCTACTGCGAATAGAAGAAGCATTGGGCGCCTTCGCGGTTTACGGCGCAGGTACTCGCTAAACCTATGCCGAGTGCTGATATCGGCGAACCGTTTAGCCTCCAACCTCAGGCGCTGATGCAAGTCTGCGCCTGTTTACGCTGAACATCGAGGCTCAACCGTCAGACATCAGTTGCACACCCAGGTACAAAACAACCACGTCATCTAGCTTGTTCAAATCCATTTCGGTGATCTCTGAAATCCTATCCATCCGATAACGCAGGGTGTTTCGATGCAAGCCTAGGGCATCTGCACAGGTTTGGATTTGCCCACTGTGCTCACACCAGCTTCGCAACGTTTGCATCAACTGACCATTGCTGTCCTTGGCACGCACCTTGTTGACGACGGCCAGTAGTTCCTCGACCACATACTCTTCTCGATGAGCCCATAACATTGCCGGCAGACGCAAGCGCGTCAGCAGCAAAAGCCGCTGCGTCTTCAAAACGGCACGACCATAGGCCGCTAGCGCCGTCACATGCGCGCAGACTTTGCGTAGCCGCTCCATGCCCTGGACAGGCACTCCGATGGCCACACGAACAGGCGTCCAGCCTTGGCTCTGCATTTTTTGCAGGTACTTGTGAGGATCGACCCCGCTGACGGCGGGGCAGCACCACAGGACCGTATTAGGCGACGGACTCAGACACCAACTGTCCGGAACCCGCCCCAGCAACCATTCACTCACCATCGCTGCGACCTGGTTAGACGCGAACTCAATCAAAAGTGGCGTGCGCGTGAGCTGGTGTTTGAGCCCTAGCTGCTGCGCTTCGTCCAACAAGCGAGGAGAGTTTCCCGCATCCCCCAAGAGCAAGGCCAGCAAGTCGTCGCTGCGCTGCTTGCGCCATTGCGACTGCACTTCGCGGTGCCGTTGCGAAACTAGCATTTCAGCGGTCATGCGCAGCAATTCTGCGTAAGTACGCAGCGTATGCGGATCGCCGGTAAGGCCCAGCACGCCAATCAAGCGTTCATCGTGCATGAGGGGCACATTGATACCTGGCTGGACCCCTTTGAGGCAGGGAGACGACTGCACATCGATTTCCACCACGCGCTGGTTCGCCAGAACTAGCTGGGCACCCTCATGACGGGTGTTTATCCGCTCGGGCTCGCCACTGCCCATAATCAAGCCCTGGCAGTCCATCACATTGACATTGAAAGGAAGGATGAGCATTGCTCGATCGACGATGTCCTGCGCAAGCACATGATCCAACTCAAACATTGTTTTTACCTTTGAAAATGACTCGTCACGCAACCGGCGCAGCTATCTGATTTCAAATTGAAGGTCACCTAAAAAGAAAACGTCGACTCCGGGAAGGAGCCGACGTTGAGCCAGCCCAAACTTCTGATTGCAGAAGCTTAGACCTTCAAAGCAGGCGCCAGGCCCACCTGTTGAGAGCCGTTGCTATGAGCGTCATGGGACGCGGATTGGCTGGCGACAGGGGGCGTCACTTCATCAGGCTCCGGCTGACCGTTGAGTGCACGATTCATCTTCGCCGTATCCAGTGCTCCTACCCACTTGGCAATCGCCATGGTGCCGACGCCGTTGCCAATGGTGTTGGTGATGGCACGCGCTTCAGACATGAAACGGTCGACACCCAACAACAGCACCATGCCAGCGACCGGAATGGTTCCCAGCGAAGCCAGGGTGGCCGCCAGAATGATAAAACCCGAACCTGTCACCCCGGCCGATCCCTTGGAGGTGAACATCAGCACGGCCAGCACGATCAATTGGTCCATCAAGGTCAATGGTGTGTTGGTGGCCTGGGCAATGAAGATGGCTGCAATGGTGTAGTAGATCGCCTGCCCATCCGGGTTGAACGTCAGGCTCGCCGGAATCACCATGCCAGCAACCGGCTTGGAAACCCCTGCCTTCTCCATCTTGGAAATCATCTGCGGTAGTACCGACTCCGATGAACTGGTGCCCAGCACAGTGAACAACTCTTCCTTAATAAACCGCAGGAACTTCCACAGGCTGAAACCACTCATGCGGCAGATGGGACCGAGCACGAAGATCACAAACACGATGCAGGTGAGGTAGACACAGGCCATCAGCTTGCCCAGCGAGAACAGCGAGCCGAAGCCGTATTTGCCGATGGTGAAGGCAATCGCGCCGAATGCGCCAATGGGGGCCAAGCGCATGATCATGTTGACCATTCGGAACATGCCCTGCATCAGGCTATCAAGCGTGTCGACGAAGAATTTTGCGCGGGGGCCAACCTGTGCCAGGGCGACGCCCAGCAGCACCGAGAACAATAGGATCTGCAGTACATTGCCTTTGGCAAAGGCATCGACAATGGTGTTCGGGATGATGTTCATCACGAAATCCATGAACGTCGTGTGCTTCGCTGCGGTGGTATAGGTATCCAGGCTTGAAGCGTCCAGCGTCGCGACGTCGATGTTCATGCCTGCGCCGGGCTTGAACACGTCCACCACCACCAGACCAACCACCAGTGCTAGGGTCGACACCACCTCGAAGTAGATCAGTGCGCGCATACCGACACGCCCTAACTCCTTCATGTTTTCCATCTTGGCGATGCCCGTTACCACCGTGAGGAAAATCACCGGTGCAAGGAGCATCTTGATCAGTTTGATGAACGCGTCGCCCAAGGGCTTCAGTGCTTCACCGGTTTCAGGAACCGCTACACCCACGATGGCACCGAGGATCACGGCTAGCAAAACTTGAACGTAGAGCTTTCCCAGAATTCTTTTCATGACGGGGCCCTGATTTTTTATTGTTGTCAGGAAATGCCAAGGGCTGGATCAATGACCCCTCCCTTGGCGGTATGCCGTAGTTATTACTATGAATTAGCGGCCAATCAGCTTGATTACAGCGTCGGTGATCTGCCGAGTGGTCGCTGTACCGCCTAAATCAGGCGTGTGCAAACCGCTTTCGGTAACAGCTTCGATGGCGGACATCAGTTCCTTGGCGGCCGCAGCCTCGCCCAGATGCTCGAGCATCATGGCCGCAGTCCAGAAGGTTGCGATCGGGTTGGCGACGCCTTTACCGGTGATGTCGAAGGCGGAACCGTGGATCGGCTCGAACATCGACGGGAACTGGCGCGAAGGATTTAGATTGGCAGTCGGTGCAATACCCAGGCTACCTGACAAGGCGGCGGCGAGGTCGGAAAGGATATCGGCGTGCAGGTTGGTCGCCACGATCACATCCAGAGTGGATGGCTTAAGCACCATGCGTGTGGTAACGGCATCGACCAGTTCTTTGTCGATCTTCACATCAGGGAAGTCCTTGGCCACCTCGTAGAAGATCTCATCCCACAACACCATGCCATGGCGCTGGGCGTTGGACTTAGTGACCATAGTCAAGTGCTTGCGCGGACGGCTCTGGGCCAACTGGAAAGCAAAACGGTGGATACGCTCAACACCGGCACGGGTGAACACAGAGACTTCAGTGGCCACTTCTTCTGGCAAGCCACGGTGTACGCGTCCGCCGTTGCCCGAGTACTCACCTTCAGAGTTTTCACGCACCACGACCCAGTCGATCTGATCACCATTGTGCAGCGGGCTTTTAACGCCAGGAAGCACGCGGGCAGGACGTACGTTTGCGTACTGGTCAAAGCCTTGGCAAATAGGCAGACGCAGTCCCCACAAAGAAATGTGGTCAGGAACGTTCAGCGCACCTACGGCACCGAAGAAAATCGCATCGAAAGTCTTGAGTTCTTCCAGGCCACCTTCCGGAATGTAGTAGCCATTTTTCAAGTAGTTATCCGAGTTCCAGTCGAAGTCCTTGAAGGTAATTTCAAAGCCGACTTTCTTGGACAGCGCCTTGAGGACTTCAACCCCGGCAGCAATAACTTCAATGCCGATACCGTCTCCAGGAACCGAAGCAATTTTGTACGCATTCATTTGGGAACACCTTTGTAAGTTTTGTTTTGCCCGTCAAACGGAGTCGTTCGATCAGGGTGTGTTCCGAGTATAAGTATTGAATCGGAAGGCGTGAGTTACTTTAAATCACTACATAATTTACTTTAGGTTATGAATCCTTCGCCTTTTTTGAGCCGTAAACCACTCGAGACCAAGCCTTCAGGTAAACAACCGGGCCGTGCGGATTTGAAAAGGTGATTACGGTTCAAGGTGGCTCGCCCCCGAAGCAAGCGCAGCACTGACGGAAACCAGAGCACCTTCACCTAAAGCTCCTGCTTTTGCAGGTTGAAAATGCTATTCAGACAAGCCATGGGCAGGATATATGTATTGATGATGCTTCAATCAAACTTATACGCCCCATACACGACTTTGAGCGATGAATGAGCCAGACCTTAGACCTGTCGTTTTTTTACCTGCTGGCCAACCAAGGCAGCCTTGCCGCCACGGCTCGCGAGCTGGGGGTCACCCCTCCGGCAGTGAGCAAACGTCTATCGGCGCTGGAAGCCAGGCTGGGCATTCGTTTAATCAATCGCACCACCCGCTCAATGAGCCTGACCACAGAGGGTGAGCTTTACTTCTCCCACGCGGCGCGAATCCTGACGCAGATCCATGAGGTCGAGCAGATGGTCAGCAGCAGTCGGGCAACTCCCAAAGGGTTGATTCGGGTCAACGCATCGCTCGGCTTTGGTCGCCGCTATATCGGGCCGGCGTTGGCGGCCTTTTACAGCCGGTATCCTGAGGTTGAAATACAACTGGAGATCAGCGACCACCCACTGGATCTCACGACCCATGGGTTTGACCTGAGCATCCGTTTCGGCACACTGCCAGATGCAGCATTCCATGCTCGCAAAATCGCATCCAACCGTCGGTTGCTCTGTGCCTCTCCCCTCTACCTGCAGAAGCACGGCACACCTGAGCGACTGGCAGATTTGCAGCAGCACAACTGCATTTTCATCAGGCAAAACGAGACGCCTTATGGCGTATGGAGTTTCGCAGCAGGGAGCCGTACTCAAAACATCAAAGTGCATGGCGCCCTGGGTTGCAACGACGGCGAGGTGGCTTTGAATTGGGCGTTGGAGGGTTACGGCATTCTGATGCGAGCAGAGTGGGACATCGCCCGATATGTCCGAAGCGGCCGCTTGCAGTTGATCCTTGAAGATCAGACGCCTACCCGCGCGGATGTCTATGCAGTTTACCCGCAGCAACTGCAGCTATCTGCACGGGTTCGCACCCTGATCGACTTTCTGGTCGAGCGCTTTGCTCATATCGACCATTTGAGCGAAGCCGAATGAGCTCATTGACTTACAATCCGATGGACCGCAAACAGCGCAAGCAAAGCGCCACGGGGCCAGACTAATGCCAGAGGCATGTAAAACTTGCCGGAATACGTGATCTTGGAAGGGGCATGATTCACTGCCGCTCAGCGGCTTGCCTCAGCTTTCGGCAGAGGAACTGCCCACAGGGGTCAATTAAGGAGCCGAAGTGATCGGGTTCCTCTTCCCCGCGTGCAGCCAGTTCAATATCGCTACCAACGGGACGGTGCCGCAGCAGGAATTTCGCGTCGTACAGTATCTCCCCGGTAGCAGTTTAACTCTTGTTGTTTTTGTCGCCCCGACAGGGGATGTCGTGTAGAAGTCAAGCATCGAATGCCCCCAGCCTCGATTGGAGGCTAGCTCATCATAGTGCGGCCACGACTGTCAGCTTTTGGCCGGAAGCTGGCGGTCACGAGCGGCAGCTAACGGCCAGGAGCAGCCACAGCAACAGGCCAGAGGAGGAGCCTCATTACAGCCGTGCCACGAGACATCTTGAGTTGGCGCTGCTATCGGTTATAAGAATTGCTCCATAGCTAAACAGGAACACATTCAATTCTGGGAAAACCTCCATTGGCTAACAGCTCGATGCGGTTGAAAAGCTGACGAAGAATGCCACCTGACAGATACCTAATGAGAGCCCAGGCACCTAAGGCGTCAGTTGGCAAACACACTCCAGATTAACTCCGTCAGGGCCCAGTACATAGGCTGCGTAATAATCGGAGTGGTACTGAGGCCTGATGCCTGGTGCGCCATTGTCCTGTCCGCCAACGGCGATGGCAGCCGCATGGAATGCGTCGACGGCCCCATGACTCTGCGCCATCAGCGCGATATGAGCCCCGTAGCTGGGAACTGGTGCATCGTGCAGCCACAGGAACGGCTTGCCTGCGGAGCCGAACCCAAGTCTGCGAGGCGTCGAATGCGGATGGTCCGTCTCGATGCTCATTAGCAATGTGATCCCTAACGGCTCGAGCGACCGCTCGTAAAAGGCGCGAGCGCGCAAAATGTCCGAGACACCAATGCCCACATGATCGATTACTGATCCAGCAAACTTACTCATTTGGTAACTCCTTGCATCCCCGATTCACTCGGCAGGATGGTTGCACTCGTCAGCTATAAGCGAATGATATTCCCGTTGCGGATTGCCCGTTAAGGCATTGTCGTCGTTCAGCGGAAGGTAAGCATTTGGCGAGACGACCGATCCATGGGCGTTCAAACCTGAGAAGCTCCACCGTCGGCGAACAGCTCGGCACCATTGACATAGCTCGACGCCTCGCTCGCCAGAAAGAGCGCAGCTTGGCCGATCTCGTGTGCCTGGCCGATCCGGCCGAGGGTGCTCTTCTCATTTAGCAAATCGATTACCTGTGGCGCGTTTTCACCAAGCACGGCCCGTAGGGACGGGGTGTCCACCGGCCCGGGGCTGAGTAAGTTAATGCGTACACCCGATCCTTTGATGTCGAGAATCCAGCTCCTCACCAACGCGCGTAGTGCGGCCTTGGTTGCTCCGTACACGCTCATACCAGGTCCAGGGTTGATCGAAGAAGTCGAGCCGATAATGACAACGCTGCTCCCCTCGCTCATCAGCGGTAACGCCCCCTGAACCGTAAAGGTGGTGCCTTTGACGTTGGTCGCGAACACCCGATCGAAGCCCGCGTCGGTGATTGCACCTAGAGGCTCGATTTCACCCATCCCGGCGTTAGCGATCAATACATCGATACGACCGTGGACCGCACCGATATGCTTGAACAGTTCCCCTAGGGAGGCTGGGTCCGAGATATTAGTCCGCACCGCAGAAACATTCCCACCGAGGCGACTTGCTGCTTCGTCTAGCTGAGGCTGGCGGCGCCCGGTAATGATCAGATCCGCACCCTGGCTGACGAATGCTTCGGCGATTGCGAAGCCGAGGCCCGAAGAACCGCCAGTAACCAGCACGACCTTGTTTCTGAATTGCATGGGATGAACCTCAACTGTCGTATATGTAGTGAACACTACATAGGAAGAACGTCCTCTGCAAATTATTTAGTGAGTACTAAATAAAAGGAGCAACCGAAGCGTTTGAACTTGCATGTAGCGATCGCTACAGTGGCGTATTACCTAGAGAAATAGCCATGAACGAAAAACCCAGACAGCGCCGTTCCGCCTTTGACCGGGAGCAAGGGATAGCCATCGCACAAGCACTGTTTCACCAGCGTGGATACGACGCTGTCAGCCTGACCGACCTGACCGAGGCAATGAATATCAAGCCGCCGAGCTTTTACGCAGCCTATGGAAGCAAGGCCGAACTGTTCGAACGAGCAATGCATCGCTATGCCGCAGAAAACGCGCTGCCAATGGACAGACTGCTGGCACCGGATCGACCTCCCGCCGAAGCGCTAACCTCGCTGCTGATTGCCGCTGCGCAGCAGTACGGGCGAGATAGCGCTTTGCGTGGTTGCCTGATCACCGAAGGCCTGCGTGCGGACGATCCGGTCGCTCGAAACATGGCGGAGAAATTCGGCGACGCTGGAATCCAGGCGATCCGCCGGTATCTGGACCAAGTCTGCCCGGACGCTGCGCAGACCTGGGCTGACTACATCCTGGTCACCCTGCGGGGGCTGTCTGCAGCGGCATGCAGCGGGATGTCCAGCGAGCGCTTGGTGAACGTCGCACGGATTGCCGGCAGGTGGCTTGCCCATGAGTTCGAGGCAGACGACAGCGCAGTGGAATCCTGAGTAAACAACATCTGCACTATCGTCCGATCAATCAGTAATCAGTGATGGTCGTACCGCCGATGCTCTCGGCGAATGAGCCGCCCAGCAGCTTTGCCGGTGTCTCAAAACCCGGTCTTCGCACGCCGTTCAATACTTGGCGTGCCGCCTCCATGGCAGCAATCGGCGTATAGGTGTAACCGTTGACGGTTTCGATCACTGAACGTGCCACAGTGCCGTCAGCGCCAGTTACCTCGGCCACTGCCCGAGCGCGATGAGCTTCGCGCTGTTGCGCGTTCGGCCCCTCGGGAATTTTTGAAAGATCTCCGTCAGGTAATGGATCACCGGAAAAATGTACAAACATTGCAATATTGGGAATGCCGGTGGAGCGCCAGCCGGTGACCAGATCACCGAACGACAAAGGCACGCAAAGCTCCTGGCCGTCGCCAAAATCGAAGTGTCGCGGTTGCGCATCGGGAGTTGAAAGAAGCGCTCCATCAATCCGGGCCAGCAGCCCCGCTCCAACAATTTCGCTAACACTCAGTGCTGACCCACGTGAAATGGAACCCGCGACCTGTAGTGCAATGTTCAACGACTGCGGATATTTCACCCGACGAGCGACATGCACCGCCAGGCAGTCGGTCGGCACTACGTCCCAACCGACGCCAGGTAGGAGCATGACCCCTGCCCCTGCCGCCTCATCGCCCAATTGCTCGGCCAACCGATATACGTTGATCTCGGCCGTGATATCCAGATAATCGACTCCAGCCTTGATACAGAGCCACATCAAGGCGTCAGCTGTCCGCGCGAAGGGGCCGGCAAAGTTCACCAGCAGGCCAATGCCTTCCAGGCATTGTGTCGACGGGGCATGAGGGGAAAACACGCGATAAGGAACGTCCAACTGTGCAGCCAGAGCGCGCAGCTTGTCGTGGCTGCGCCCGGCGATGACAACGTCCAGTCCCTGCGCCACTGCATAGTCGGTCGCCATGCGCCCGACGTAGCCGGTTGCGCCATAAATCATCAATTTTTTCATTGTGCGTGCTGCCAGTTCTTGTAAACGAATTCCAGGCTGTATCCGTCAGGATCCAGAACATTGGCCGCGTAGTAGTTGGGGTCGTAGTGCAGACGCGCCCCCGGTGCGCCTTGATCGACGGCGTCCTGAGCCAACGCTGCCGCATAGGCCGCCGCAACCTGAGCTTTACTGTCTGCGACGAAACCGACATGTACCGCTCGGCCTTCGACTTCACCCTGACGCAGCCAGAAAAACATCCGGCCCTTGGCGCCGAAACCTTTCAGGTCCGGATGCCCAGGCGGACCGTCCTTGCCATCGTAGTCCAAGCGCGCGGTGATACCCAGCGGCGCCAACGTAGCTTCGTAGAAACGGATAGAGCGCTCAATGTCACTCACAGACAGAAAAATATGATCCAGCATGGCAACGTCTCCCGATCGTTCAGATGATGTAGCCGCCCGCGACTTCGATGGTCTGGGCATTGATCCAGGCCCCGTCTTGGGACAGCAACATGGCAATGACGCGGGCCACATCTTCGGGCTCACCGACTCTGCCTAGCGCCGTTTGCTCAGCCAGCATCGCCTCAAACTCATCATTGAGCCCGCCACCTAACTCGGTTCGAATCGCCCCAGGTGAAACCGCATTGACACGTATGCGCCGATCACCGAACTCTTTGGCCATGTAGCGCGTGAGCACTTCCAGTCCACCTTTGAACGCCGCATACGGCGCCACCCCGGAGGTGGCCACGCGTGTAGTAGCGCTGGTCAGATTGACGATGCTGGCGTTCTCCTCCAGTAATGGCAGCAAGGTCTGCGTCAGAAAGAAAGGGCCTTTCAGATGGACTTTGAAAAGACCATCAAACTGAGCCTCGCTGACCGACGCCAGCGGGTTGAACAGGCCATAGCCGGCGTTATTAACTAAACCTGAGAGGGTGCTTGTGCCCCATGTCTCCCGGAGCACTAACAGGATGGCATCGCGGAACCCTTTGAAACTTTCCACATCCGCCACGTCGAGATTAAGCGCAACGCCCTTGCCGCCCGCTCGTTCAATGCGTCGCACCACATCATCCGCATCGTCCGGATGCTGGTTGTAAGTAAGAATGACACCCATACCCCACCGGGCGGCGTGTTCTGCTGCACTCGCACCGATCCCTCGACTGCCTCCGGTAATGACGATAACGCCCATGACGTACTCCTCGACTGCTTGAATGAGCCTCCACATTAAGGGCGCTGGTCACTGCGGACGCAGCCGTTCCTACTCGAAATCTGCCTGTTTCTACTTTTCGCTTGCGTTGCTCCTGCTGTGACATTCAGCATGGCCAGCATGAACGAACAACTTAACGAACTCCGCATCCTCGCCGCCAAGGCCGAAAAACGCCGCACAGAGACGGGCATTCCCCGCGTCGCTATGGTCCAAGGCAAAATCCCCGAGCATATGCTGGCGGCAGTCTATGACCCGATGATCAACTTGATTCTGCAGGGCAGCAAAACCATGACCGTGGGCGACCGCACGCTGCGATACGACCCTGCGACCTATTTCGTCATGTCGATTCAGTTGCCTGCGGTGGGCGCGGTGCACCCTGCGGCAACGGGCGAACCCTATCTGGCCATAAGCCTCACGCTTGATCCCACCGTGTTATCAACCTTGCTGGCTGACCTGCCCAAACCTGTCGGCCGCCATGAAAGCGACCCGGGCTTTTCGGTGGCGGCCGTTACGACCGAATTAATGGACGCATGGGTGCGCATGTTGCGATTGATGGGCAACCCGGAAGCTATCGCAGCCCTGGCGCCTGTTTATGAACGCGAGATACTGTTTCGCGTGCTGCAAGGCCCCCACGGCTGGATGCTGCGAGAGATCGCAGCGCCCGATACCGCCATGGCCAGAGTGAACACAGCCATTCAATGGATCCGTCGAGATTTTGCGCAGCCGATCAGGGTGGAAAGCTTGGCTCAGAAAGCGGCAATGAGCGTCTCGGCCTTCCATCGCCACTTCAAAGCGGTGACGACGTTGAGTCCATTGCAGTATCACAAACGAGTGCGCTTACTTCAGGCGCGGATGCTCATGGTAGCCAGCGGCAGGAGCGTCATGGCGGCAGCTTTCGAGGTGGGCTACGAAAGCCCAACGCAGTTTAGTCGAGACTATACGAAGGTATTTGGGCTTTCACCTGCGAAGGATGCAGGAAGAATTCTCGGAAAAACGAAGGTTCCACAATCTGACGGGGGCAGGAAACTGGCTCCCTTCAAGACTTAGATTTCAGGCTAATGGGGGGGGTTGTAATCGAGCAATTGCTGGCGTTCATGTATAACAGGTTTCGCCTAGAAGCGGCCGTTCGCAAGTGGCCGCTAACGGCCAGAAGCAGCCTATCAGGTCCGCCATCGGTAGACGAACCGCCATAATCGCAACGCTAATATCGGGCCACTCTTAATGAGGATGGCGTGACGCGTGTGCGCAAGACCTTATCCTTTATAGACCTAGAAAGGCTATGTGACCGCACTAATGCATTGATCGTCCCACGCGAGCACCAGTCCGAGCGTCAACATCTTGCATTGCCATTGAAACCGTGATGCCGCATAGCGTCCTCTTCTCGTGAGGACATATTTACTGATGAATGTTTGTCCGCCTGATCAACGCCACAGCCCCCCTACATCATTAATTCGCGAGAAAACTCAGGGAATCGGAGATTCACTCTTAGAGGTTTGGATCCAGCACAATGACGCCTTGCACTTCCCTTCGCTCCAATAAGGCGTGCGCCAGCCCTGCTTCGCTCAGGGGTAACGTCGCGCCGATGACTGGTCTGATCACTCCGCCTGAAACGCCATCAGCGAGGAATTGCAAAGCTTCGCGAATCAAAGTAGGGCGCTGGAAGAACGTCGGCAGGTACATGCCGGTCAAGGTTTGCGCTTTGGCCATCAACCGACGAGGCGCCAATGCCTCGCCTGGCCCCCGCGTGGAGCCTACCACCACACAACGCCCCAGCATGGCGAGACACTCAAAATTCTGATCGAACACTTCGCCGCCGATGGTTTCGAGGATCACATCGACTCCACGCCCCTCGGTCAATTTAAGCACCCGCTCCGGCCACTGGGGAGTGTCGTAGCTAATGGCATAGTCGGCCCCGAGGCTGCGCACGAATGCGCGTCGATTTTCAGTGCTGGCCGTACCGAAAACTGTCTGTGCGCCCATGGCTTTTGCAATCTGCACAGCCAGACTGCCAAGCCCCCCGGCGGCGCCTTGGATCAAAACGCTTTCACCTGACTGTAAATGCGCGCATGTGCGTAGAGCGAGGAACGCAGTCACCCCCTGACAAGGTAAACCCGCCATGGCGACGTCGTTTACCGACTCATCCAGCATTACCAGCATGTCAGCACGGGCAATAGCCTGCTGTGCGTATGCGCCCTTGGGCATCAAGGCCATGACCTTGCGCCCGATAACGGCACGGTCAACGCCCGCTCCTGTTTTTGAAACGCGTCCGACCACCTGAAGTCCGGATACATGCGGCAGCGTGACACCACCAACGCGTGTTTCGGGCCGGTTATACATGCCTAACCGTTCACGAATATCCGGAAAATTCACCCCAATCGCGGAGGTTTCTATCAATACTTCTCCCGGCCGCGGCACGGGCGTTGGCAAGTCGACGTACTCGAGTACTTCGGGGCCGCCGAAGCTACGGAACTGAATCGCTTTCATATTTTGAGATCCTGGATTCTTCGCTCGTCAGATCTGTAGACGCAGGCCTGACTTGGAGCCTAATCGGTCGTGCGGCATGTACTGCCGAGCAAATCGTCAGTGCTTTGTTTCGATTACTTCACCCCATTGAGAAACAGCGTGGCGTGTTTCAAAAATAGATCCGGGTATTGATAGATCGCGCCATGGTTTGAATCCGGGTAGATCACCAACTGGGCGTTGGGCAAACTCTGCTGCAAGGTCACGTCATTAACTGTGTAGAAGACAATGTCATGGCTGCCGGCGACTACCATCGTCGGTTGCTTGATGCCTTTCAGGTAGTCGTTGGCGTTGCCGGCTGGCGCCCCCCAACCAGCGATGGCGGCTGCTTGTGCGGGTGCAGTCTTGCTATCGACATCAACATCGCGATTGACCCTACGTGAGCGCAGACGGGAAAGGAATTCGCGTCCGGCGGCCTGGCTTTCTACGGTCTGGGTAAAGAAAACGTCCAGCAACAGTTCATCCGGTACGGCACGCTTTTTCGCCAGGTAGCCCTGAAATTCCGGCGTCAGCGAGTCCATACCAACTCCACCGCGAGGTGATGAACCGACCAGAATCAGGCGACGGACGAGGTTCGGATGATCAAGCGTCACTTGCTGTGCGATCAGACTGCCCATGGAAAAGCCGAGCAAGTCAGCCTTTTTCACGTTCAGTGCCTGCAGCAGGCCGGAGGCATATTTGGCCATGCCTTCGATGGTGTTCGGTACTTCACCGCTGGAACTGGCGACGCCGGCATTGTCGAAAAGGATAATTTCACGATCACGGGCAAAACCGTCGATGACTTTGGGATCCCAGCTGTCTAGGTTGCCAACGAAATGCTGGAGAAATACCAGTGGCACGGCACTGGGTTTGCCGAAGCGACGATATGCCAGGCGCGCACCCTCGACTTCGATGAACTGGGTCGGAGCGGTTTGATGGATATAGCTATGTGCAGCTTTTTTTTCTGCTGGGGTGCTGCTGGCCTGAACAGTCAATGTCGAGCACGCAGTCGTCAGCGCGACGATGGCCAGGGTATGGCGCATCGCCCATCGGATGTTGAAAAGGGTCATATAGAGGAACCTGAAAAAAACGAGTAGGTTTAGGTCCGCCCTGACTGTTTTCCAGTTGGGGCGGAGGAGCAAGGATCAGGCGGGATTTTTTACGCTTGGGCGTTGCTGCACTTTCGCCTGCCATGCCAGGAGCGCGCTGCACTGATTGGGGATGGCAATACTGGCGAAACCGGCGAAGATCAGCCCGGCATACACCGTGATGTCGGCCATGGAAAATTGCTCACCGGCGATGTATGGCTGACTGCGCAAGAGCTGATCGAAGTAGTGCATGCCGGCAACTGCTTTGTCGCGCTGACGGTTGCCCCACTCGATACGACCTTCCCATTCAGGACTCTTGTAGGGCTGCAGCGCGGCACCGAGCCCCGGCGTGGCGTGGTGGAAGTAATAGCCGACCGGATCCGCCAGCTCGGACTCTGCGCGCTTTTGCATCATGTGGATAATGGCCTTTTCCTTCGGCGTCTTGCCGGTGAGAATCGGGTTGCCGTCCAGATTGTCCAGATACTCGGTGATTGCGGTACATTCGCTGATGTTGGTGCCGTCATCCAGTTGCAGCACCGGGACGGTACCCAACGGGTTGATCGTCAGGAACGCGGGTTGCTTGTGTTCCGCAGCAGGCAGGTCGACCTTAATGAACTCTACTTGCGAGCCCAGCCCTTTTTCGGCGAGAACAATACGAATGCGCAGCGGGTTAGGAAAACCAGGGATATCAAAAATCTTCATACGAGCTCCATAACTATCCATCTACCTATCGATAGGTATAAGCTACGGCAAGAACATTTTCACTGTCAACGTCTATCTATCGATAGGGAGATTTATTTGTGACGACGGATACACGAGAAACGATCATGTCGGCTGCCCGAAAGATGGTGCAGACCCGGGGCTACAACGGCTTGAGCTTTCGTGAGCTCGCCAAGGAAGTCGGCATCAAAAGCGCGAGCATCCACTACCACTTCCCTACCAAAGGCGACTTGGGCGCGGCTTTAGCCAAACGTTACACCGAGGATGGGCTTGAATACCTTGCTGGCTTACGGGCCGATTCCGACGACCTGAATGTGTGGATCAAGGGCTACACGGACATCTTTCGCATGGCTTTGGTCAACGACAATCGCATGTGCCTGTGCGGGATCATGTCTGCCGAATACGATGACTTGCCACCAGAGGTAAGGACAGAGGTCGACGGTTTCACCGAACTGAATGTGCGCTGGCTGACGGAAGTGTTGTCGGTTTGCCGGCCACAGCTGAGCCTTGAGGAACGACAGGAACAAGCGCTGGCGATCTATGCGGCTGTGGAGGGAGCTCAATTGATCGCTCGCGGGCGGGCTGACATCAGTGTCTTTGACAGAACAATCGCGACGTATCGCTCGGCAGGCCTATTACCTTAAGTTGCCGCAGTTCTCGACACGCCTTGCCTGTGGAGTCCAGACCAGCAGCGATGGTGTGAGCAATCGCTGCTGGAATCATAATGACGAACGATCAGGCGAGGTAAACGCTGCACCTTCTCTAAATCGCTTCTGATATTGTGCCAAAGATTCCGCCAGGGGTTTCGATCGGTATATCAATAAACGCTCGCGACCCTGCCGTCACCGCTGTCCCAACCACCACCCAACGCTTTATAGATCGCGACGATGCCACGGTACTGATCGGTTTCACCCAGTGCCTGAGCATCTTCGGCGTTGAGCCGCTCGCGCTGCGCATCCAGCAGCACCAGATAATCCACGGTTCCTTCCTTGTACTGGATGGCCGCAAGGTCGGCAGCGGCGCGGCTCGATTCGCTTTGTTTGATCAACGACAACAAGCGTTGTTGGCGTTTGCCATAGTCGCTGAAGGCGTTTTCAGACTCTTCCAGCGCCAGCAGCACTTGCTGTTCATAGGTCGCCAGCGCGCCTTCGGCATTGGCGTCGGCACCGCGAATGCGCGCCCGCACGCTGCCCAGATCAAATGCTGCCCAGGTGATGTTCGGTCCCAGACTCCAGGCCCTGGCGGCACTGGAACCAATCTGCGAACCACGGCCGGCGGTGAAACCAAGGAAACCGCTCAGGCTCACGCGCGGGAACAAGTCGGCGGTGGCCACACCGATATCCGCAGTGGAGGAAGCCAGCCTGCGCTCGGCGGCAAGCACATCCGGGCGCCGACGCAGCAGCTCTGCGGGATCACCAATTGTCAGCACTTTGGCGATGGCTGGCAACTCGGCGGGGTTCAACGACACGCTCAACGTATTCGGACGCTCACCCAGCAGCGTGGCGATGCGGTTTTTCTGCCGCACCTGCTCCGCTTGAAGTTGCGGCACCGTAGCCTCGACCGCAGCCAGACGTGCATCGGCGCGCACTACGTCGAGTTCATTACCCGCACCCGCATCGCGCAGGCTGACCGTCACGCTGCGCGAATCCTGCTGGTTCTTCAGGTTGGCCAGGGCGATCTTTTCCCGCAGTTGTGCGCCGCGCAATTGGCCATAGGCGTCCACCAACTCGGCAATCATCGTCACGCGCAGTTGATACAAGTCTGCGGCGGCAGCATCTTCCTGAGCGTCGCTGGATTCCAGTTGGCGCTGGATGCGACCGAACAGATCGACTTCCCAGGCCATGTCGAGGCCAAGATCATAGCGTTCCTGATTGACGCGGCTTTCGGTCTGACCGGGCACTTGGCCCTTTCCTTGTTGGCTGCTGACGCGGCTGGTAACCACCGGCAAATTGTCGTTGCTGACGTCGTCCCGAATCGCTCGGGCCGCTTTCCAGCGGGCGAACGCCACGCGCAGATCGCGGTTACCTTCCAGGGATTTGCTCACCAACTGGTTGAGCGTGGGGTCATCGAATTGCTGCCACCACACCGTTTCAAACCGCGATTGATCGTAGTGCCCGCCCTGGATCGACACGATAGTGGCCGGCGCGGTGTCAGGCGTCTTGTAGTCGGGACCGACCGTACACGCGGCGAGCGCAACGACGAGAAGGCTGGGAAAAAAAAGCTTCAAGGTGTTCATCAGTGTGCCTCCGGATGCAATGCGGTTGTTGGGTGAACCTTGGCGACCTTGCGTGCGTTTTTGCGCTCAATGGAGCGACGAATCAGCACGAAGAACACCGGCGTCAGCAGCAAGCCGAAGAAAGTTACGCCGAGCATCCCGGAGAACACCGCAACCCCCATCGCCCGGCGCATTTCGGAGCCGGCACCAGTGGACGTCACCAGCGGAATCACACCCATGATGAAGGCGAACGAGGTCATCAGGATCGGCCGCAACCGCATGCGGCAAGCCTCCAGCACCGCATCCAGCGGCGACATGCCCTGCTCCTGTTTGTCCTTGGCGAACTCGACGATCAGGATCGCGTTCTTGCAGGCCAGACCAACCAGCACGATCAGGCCGATCTGGGTAAAGATGTTGTTGTCGCCCTTGGAAATGATCACCCCGGCAATCGCCGACAGCAGGGTCATCGGCACGATCAGGATCACCGCCAATGGCAGGCTCCAGCTTTCATACAGCGCCGCCAGCACCAGGAACGCCAACAACACGCAGAGCGGGAACACCAGCAACGCGGTGTTGCCGGACAGGATCTGTTGGTAGGTCAGGTCGGTCCATTCGTAGGTCATGCCATTCGGCAATTCTTCTTTCAGCAGTTTTTCAATCGCCGCCTGGGCCTGGCCGGAGCTGTAGCCTGGCGCAGCGCTGCCGTTGATTTCGGCGGTGACGAAACCGTTGTAGTGCGAGACGCGGTCAGGCCCCGAACTAGGGCTGATCTTGACGAAGGTGGCCAACGGGATCATCTCGCCGCGGTCGTTGCGCACCTTCAATTGGCCGATCTGTTCCGGCTCCTGGCGGAACTGTTGTTCGGCCTGTACGTTGACCTGGTAGGTCCGCCCGAAACGGTTGAAGTCGTTGGCATACAGCGAGCCCAGGTACACCTGCAACGTGTCGAAAATGTGGTTGATCGCCACGCCGTGGGTCTTGGCTTTTTCGCGGTCAATGGCGGCTTCGATCTGCGGCACGTTGATCGTGTAACTGGTGAACAGGTTGGCCAGCTCCGGAACGCTGCGGCTCTTGTTGATGATGTTCATGGTTTCTTTGTACAGCTCGTCGTAACCCAGGTTGCCCCGGTCCTCGATCTGCAAACGGAACCCGCCGATGGTGCCCAAGCCTTGCACTGGCGGCGGCGGAAACACCGCGATGTAGGCGTCCTGGATGCTGCCGAACTTGGCGTTCAGCGAAGCGGAAATCGCCCCGGCTGACAGGCTCGGATCCTTGCGCTCATCGAACGGCCGCAAACCGATGAAGGCGATGCCGGCATTCGGACTGTTTGTGAAGCCGTTGATCGAAAGGCCCGGGAAGGCCACGGCGCTGTCGAAGCCCGGTTCGTTCATGGCGATGGTGCTCATGCGCCGGATCACGTTTTCGGTGCGATCCAGGCTCGCGGCGTCCGGCAATTGGGCGAAAGTCACTAGGTACTTCTTGTCCTGGGTCGGCACAAAACCGGTCGGCGTGGTGCTGAAGCCCATGTAGGTCAAGGCGATCAGACCTGCGTATATCAGCAACGCCACGCTGCTGCCGCGAATGATCTTGGCCACGGCAATCACATAGCCATGGCTGGCCTTATCGAAGAAGCGGTTGAAAGGTTTGAACAGCCAGCCACCAAGCAGGCGATCCAACACTTTGGAGAAACGGTCCTTCGGTGCGCCGTGTGCCTTGAGCAACACGGCGGCCAGGGCCGGTGACAAGGTCAAGGAGTTGAACGCAGAGATCACCGTAGAGATCGCAATCGTCAACGCAAACTGCTTGTAGAACTGCCCGGTCAAGCCGGAAATAAAGGCTGCGGGTACGAACACCGCACACAACACCAGCGCCGTGGCAATGATCGGACCGGTCACCTCGCCCATGGCTTTTTTGGTCGCCTCGACCGGTTCCAGCCCCGACTCGATGTTCCGTTCGACGTTCTCCACCACCACGATCGCATCGTCCACCACGATCCCGATCGCCAGCACGAGGCCGAACAGCGACAGCGCATTCAACGAGAAGCCGAACAGGTGCATCACGGCAAACGTACCGATCAGCGACACCGGCACCGCGACCAGCGGAATGATCGAGGCGCGCCAGGTTTGCAGGAACAGGATCACCACCAGTACCACGAGAATCAATGCTTCGAACAGGGTGTGAACCACTGCCTCGATCGAACTGCGCACGAAGATCGTCGGGTCATAGACAATTTCGTAGTCCATGCCTTCCGGGAAACTCTTCTTCAGTTCCGCCATCTTCGCCCGCACCTGGTTGGAGATGTCGATCGCATTCGAGCCCGGACGCTGGAAGATCGGCATCGCCACCGCTTCCTCGTTGTTGAGCAAGGCGCGCAAGGCGTATTGGTTGGAGCCCAACTCGACCCGGGCGATGTCTTTCAGACGCGTGATCTCGCCATCCGGACCGCTGCGGATAATGACGTTCTCGAACTCTTCTTCACTGACCAAACGCCCCTGGGAGTTGATCGACATCTGGAAGCTCGTGGCATTCGGTGCCGGCGGCGAACCCAGTTGTCCTGCAGCGACCTGACGGTTCTGCTCGCGCACCGCGTTAACTACGTCGGTTGCGGTCAGATTGCGCGAAGCGGTCTTGTTCGGATCGAGCCAGATACGCAGCGAGTAATCACCGATACCGAACATCTTCACATCGCCGATACCGTCGAGGCGCGACAGCTCATCCTTGACGTTGAGGATCGCGTAGTTCGACAGGTAGAGCATGTCGTAGCGCTTGTCCGGTGCCACCAGATGCACCAGCAAGGTCAGCTCGGGAGAAGCCTTGTCGACGGTAATACCTATGCGCGTCACTTCCTCTGGCAGCTTGGGTTCGGTGCGGGTCACACGGTTCTGCACTTGGACCTGGGCGTTGTCCAGATCGGTGCCCAAAGCGAATGTCACGGTCAGGGTCAGTCGGCCGTCAGCGGTGGATTGCGAGGACATGTACAACATGTTCTCGACGCCGGTGATCGCCTGCTCCAACGGCGCGGCCACGGTTTCACCGATGACTTTCGGGTTGGCGCCGGGGTAGTTGGCGTGGACCACCACGGTCGGTGGCACCACTTCCGGGTATTCGCTGATCGGTAACTGGAACAGCGAGATGGCTCCGGCGATCAGGATCAGCAGCGATAGCACTGCGGCGAAAATCGGCCGCGTGATAAAGAACTGGGAGAACTTCATGTCAGTGCTCCTTATCCGCGAGGTGCAGCGGCAGATTCAGCATTCACCAGCGCAGGCGATTTAGCTGAAGCCGGTTGATTGGCGGCTTCGATTGCCTGACGCTGGCGAGCCAGTGTGGTGACCGTTTCCGGGCTCGCCATCGGCGCGTCCTGCGGATCGATCAAAGCACCTGGGCGGACGCGCTGCAGGCCGTTGATGACGATGCGATCTTCTTTCTGCAAGCCGCTGCGCACGATGCGCAGGCCTTCCAGTTTCGGCCCCAGATCAACGCTGCGATAAACCGCTTTGTTGTCCTGGCCGACCACTAGCACGAATTTCTTGCCGAGGTCGGTGCCGACCGCTTCGTCTTTGATCAACAGACCGGGATACGCAGCGCTACCCACCAGTTTCAAGCGCGCATACAGACCAGGGGTGTATTGACCGCCAGCGTTATCAAAAACCGCACGGCCTCGGATGGTGCCGGTTTTCGGGTTTACCTGGTTGTCGACAAAATTCATCTGCCCAAGGTGCGTGTTGCCCTCCTCGTTCGAAAGCCCCATGTAGACCGGCGTGGTCTGGCCGCGCTGGCCCTGGCGGGAAAGCAGGCTGTACTTGAGGAACATGCGTTCGTCAGCATCGAAGTATGCGTAGACCTTGTCGGTGGAGACCACGCTGGTCAGCGCGGTCGTGTCGGCGGTGACAATGTTGCCGGCGGTGATTTCCGCGCGGCTGACACGACCGGTGATCGGCGCCGTGACGCGGGTAAAGCTGAGATTCAAACGCGCCAGATCCAGCTGCGCCTGGATCGCATCGACACCGGCCCGGGCTTCCTGCGCCGTGGTTGTGCGAGTGTCGGCGAGTTCGGCAGAGATCGCGTTGCTGCTTAACAGACGCTGTCCGCGCTGCGCCTCGTTGCTAGTGCGGATCAGCGTGGCGCGTGCCTGTTGCAACTGCGCCTCGATGCGATGCACTTCATGCTCGAACGGACGCGGATCAATCTGGAACAGCAAATCGCCCTTCTTCACCAGCACACCATCGGTAAAAGCCACGCGTTCGATCTGGCCCGTCACCCGTGGGCGAACCTCTACGGTTTCTGGTGCTTCCAGGCGAGCAGTGACTTCATCCCACTCGGTGATGGGTTGCTCAAGCACTTTCGCGACGGTAACGTGCGGCGCCCCGGGAACCTGAGCGGCATCGGGTGTGCGTTCACACGCAGCAAGCGCTACCAGCGCCAACGCGGCAAGGGGATAACGCAAAGGTTTGAGTGACTGTTCCATGGGTTGTGTCCGCCAGACGGTTTGGGAATTTGCGGATTCTCGGCCTCGCACGAGGTCACGACGAATCGAAGGGAGTGAAGTTGGCTATCACTAATAATGATAGCCATCATATTTAATGACAAAAAAAGGGATCAGCCCGGTTAAACCCTGGTGTCGGCGATCGCAGTACACACGCAATCCAACGCCGGCCCGAGCGTCTGTGCAGCACGCAATGCACGAGAGGTGGGCACCATTCGACGACCGATGCGCTCGAACAGAGGGTCGTTGAACAGCCTGCGCAAACGCACCAGCGCTGCGCTGACCGCTGGCTGACCAAGAGATAATTTTTCAGCGGCGCGGGTGAGGTTGCGCTCCTGAATAAGAGCTTCGAACACCACCAGCAGATTCAGATCGACACAGCGCAGATCATTACGTTTCATGGGGCCGGTCCACCGGAAAATTATTTGACTTGAGCTAAAGCCATGGGATCCGCGAGACTTCTACAGATGCCTAGACAGCCATTGCAGCAACTTTATATGACGAATATCATGAAAGCCAGCCCAGCAACATCGTTATGTCCAGGCGATGCCAACCTGGCCACAGGAGCAATTTCATGAAAGTGACGAAAGACCAGGCCGCAGCCAACAAAGAAGCCATCCTTACTGCAGCGTCACGGCTGTATCGGGAAAAAGGCATCGACGGAATTGGTATCGGCGAGCTCTCGCGCTCAGTTGGACTGACCCATGGCGGATTCTACGGACAGTTTCCGGGCGGCAAGGAACAGCTCGCGTCAGAAGCGGTCAGCCGGACATTTGAATCAAATATTCAGGATTGGCAGAATGCCAAATCTATTCCTGAGCTCGTCAAGACGTACCTGACACAAGCGCATCTGGATAACTGGACCGAGGGTTGTCCGATTCCTGCATTAGGTGCGGATGTCGCGCGTACCGGTGGCACGGTCAGCAGCTCCTTCACCAGAGGCGTCGAGCATTTGATCGATACCCTGATGGCGTTGGTCGAAGGCGCAAATCATGAAGAAAAGTACCAAGAGTCACTACGCATCCTTTCATCGATCACCGGGGCGATGCTCATTGCCAGAGCGCTGGATAGCCCTGAACTGTCTGAGCAGTTTCTACAATCGGTCATTAATGCCTGGCCTGTCACTCCCACAAAAAAAGAGCGGGCTGCTAAGCGCCGCTCAAAGGATGAAGACTGACTTACTGTTAGCAAGGGCTTCGCTATTCCGAATATGTGTGGAACGCCCCCCTTTCATTTCTACTCGACGATGGCAGGTCTTACGCTTGCTTTAATTGGGGCATGTACTTGGCAAGTTGAGCAGCATCAGTAATCGGTGGGTTAAGCCTCATGTTGATGGCTGAACCACCTATGAACCGCTCGAAGACTTTCCAGCCGTGTTCAGTTCGACGCAAGCGATCCATCATTGGCGAGTAGAGCCAGATGGCAGGCAAATCATCGGGGCTATCGATGGCTTGGCCATCTCCCAGTATCGCGGCCGACTCTGGCGTCGCGTAGCGCACCAGCAGATTCTGATAGCGCACCACGACGCCGTCTTCATCCGCATCGACAATGTGGTTGGTGGCGTGTCGGCTGACGCCAGGAATCAGATACGGATAGTCCTTCTTGAAGAACTGGCGAATCTCATCGTGGCCACGAATGGTGCCATGGAAGTGGTACGCGACGGCGTCCGGTAGAAAAGCATCGACCATTGCCTCCACATCCCAAGTCTCGAACCACCAATTGAGCCTGTTCACGAAGTCGATCGCACTGATTCGCTCCGCTGGATTGACAGCGCTCTGGGACGGAACTCTTGGAAAAGCTTTCATGAGTACTTCCTCATTTCTGGGTAAGAATCATATGTGCAGTTACACACCAAACACGCAAAAAAATTTATTCGCCACCGGCCTGCTGAAGAAGCGAGTTACGAATCAGAACTGCTGCGACCCCGCCGATTTGATCCTCACGCTCACGCTGCGCGGCTTTCCAATAGGGCTCGGCCTCCGCCAACTTCGCTCGTCCTTGCGCAGACAGCGTGAGCCTGATGGCAGAACGCGGCCCTTCGGCATGGCTAGCGACATAACCTTCGTTCTGCAGTGGCTTCAGTGCCCGAACCAACGTAGTTCGCTCCATGACCATTACCTCAGCCAATTCGGCGATCAGAATCCCGGGGTGCTCATTGATCAACGCAAGAGTAGAAAACTGCGAGGCAGTGAGACCCGCAGCAGACAGATGCCGATCGTAGAGGCGGGTCAGCAGACGCGCATGGCGTCTGGCGGCGAGGCAATGACAAAGGTCGGCGCCATGGGGGCTTTTCATGACGACCATCATATGTGTAAATACACACCAGTCAAGTACAAATTGAGGCACTGAGGCTGTGCTCGGCGCCGACGAAATTCTGAGAGGTCAGCAAAATTGCTGAAACCGTAATACGTAGTCCTTCGTGGATGCATTCGCGTAACCAATTTTACGAGGTTAGAATTTTATGTCTGAGATACGGGAGCTTTATGGCGCATCAACGGGGAACAGTGTGCGAGCTGCAATCGCCTTGACTGAGGCGGGCATAGAATTTACCCCGAGGTGCCTTGACCTTCTCTCTGGCGATCAGCGTGCCCCAGAATATCTGGCGCTTAACCCGTTAGGTAAGGCTCCGACATTTGTAAATCACAGCGTCTCACCTCCCCTTGTAATCAATCAGTCAAATGGCATTATTCAGTATGCTGACGAACACGCCCCTGGTCGGCTGTCGCCCAGAGGGCCGAGTGCTCAACGGTACCGGGTCTACGACCGGTTTTATTTCTTCGTCACGGATGTTATCGCGCCAAGCCACGCTGCTTTTTTTCTGCGCCAGATAGGGCAGCAAGATGCATCTGCACCATTAAGCCGACGAGCGTTGGAACATCTGATGACGGCAGAGGCATTTCTCGAGGGCGGGTACATAGCGGGCGATGCCTTTTCAATGGCCGATATTTCTGCGTTTACTTTTGCAAGATCGGTGCGCGACCAAATTCATTGGGAGAAGTTGCCCCGCATGGCACGCTGGCTGGCGTTGATAGAGGCCCGACCTGCAGTGAAGCTGGGCATGCAGGCATTTGAATCCAAGCCGTCATCGTGAAAATGATCCATCAACCCGCCGACTTTGTATTCGGACCCTCGTTAGGCGTGCGGTGTACTCATTCCGGTGGTTGCCAGCCCTCTCGTCAGATTGCTGACGTCCCTCCAGTCCCCGCCTACACTGCCTACCCCCTCTAAAACTTACGTTCTGAATTCCCTAGAGCTAAAGAACTCGTTGACAAAGATGATAGCTATCATATAACCATATTGCAGCCATCATGCGAACCATGGCCATTATGCAGTCGAAAACCAAAAGAGAGAGAAGATCGATGACAAGCCCCACCATACTCGTTACCGGCGCCAGTGGTTTTACCGGCCGGAGAACCGTTGAAATACTGCGCCAGAAAAAACACGCGGTACGTGCGCTCGTCCGCACGAACGATGATCGAGCGGCCAAACTGCGCCAATTGGGCGCCGAAGTTGTGGTCGCGGACCTGCTGGACTTGAACGCTGTTCGAGCAGCGCTTGAAGGCATCAAGCGAGCTTATTTCGTTTACCCAATCGCACCTGGCTTGATTGAAGCGACTGCCTACTTCGCTCTCGCTGCTAAAGAAGCCGGGGTAGAGTCAGTTGTAAACATGTCTCAAATTTCCGCACGTCGCGTTGCCAAAAGTCACGCGGCCCTTAATCACTACACCGCAGAACGAGTGTTTGACTGGTCGGGGCTGGACATGACGCACTTGCGACCGACGTACTTTGCACAGTGGTTGATATACCCGCATTGGCGTAAACATATCGTTGAACACGGCGAGATTCGCCTCCCCTTTGGCTCAGGTCGTCATGCCCCGATTGCAGCAGAGGATCAGGCGCGGCTCATCGCTGCCATATTGCAAAACCCGCAGCCTCACAAAGGCAAGACGTATCCGCTTCACGGTCCGGTCGAAATGAACCAGCATGCCGTGGCTGACGAAGTCGGTAAAGTATTGGATCGGGAGATCAAGTACGTCGCGATAACACTGGATCAGTACCGCAAGGAAATGCAAAGCGATGGCCTACAGCCTTTCCTCATTCAGCATCTGCTGGAAGTTGCCAAGGACTACCAGCACGGCGTGTTCGAGGGCGAGGATTTCATCATTGGTGAAGTCACCGGACAGCCACCGATGACTGTTCAAGCGTTTGTAAACTTGCACAAGGAGCTATTTAACAGATAAGCCTGGTCGCTTGGCGGCAAATAGCCAGTGTTTGGTCGGTTGTTGTTCGTCGCGCAACGGGTTGCAATCGGCTGAGGCTGCGCAATAAGGGGTTCAATGCGACAGGCGACCAGACCGAATTTCGAATCGCGCGTCACGCTCAAATCCATATTTTCAGATACATATCAGATGCAAACTACGCGCGTGCCTTGCAATTTAGACGAACAGCTTTCTTCACTCGCAGCAGTCAATTGCATCTCCACTTCCCAAGGATTCGATAAGACGGCGCGTTGCCGCGCCGGCCGGAGCGACAGGCTCATTAGTGAATGATTGAGCGATGTGCTTTTTCAATGCGGCCTTCTGCACAAAGACTGGAGTCTCCCCTTGCGCAGGATCAGCGGGCGGCGGCGCAGCCATGTTAGTCGGCTCGTATTGAGCTGCGACGTGGCTGCAACATCGCCCTGAAGCCGATCCTGTTGTGGCGAGCAGCGACGGCAGCCTAGTTCGGCTCGGTGGTGTCGCGGATCAACGCTTCGGTGGCCAGCACGTCGACCTGCTTGCCGTTGGGGGACAGGACCAGTCGACGGCTCTCCTTGAGCCAGGTGATGTAACTCGATGACCCGCCGATGGCACGGCGAAGTCGCTCTTGGACAGGCACGTGGCTGCGGTCATAAGCCCTCCTTTTCAGCGGTTTTCAATGAGTCCTTTCAGATTTCAATGATTGAAATTTCAGTAAGCTGGCGGGACTCCCTCTAACACAATCCCGCGGGTTTCCGACCCCGTGTCCTTTGAAAGTCCCCAGGGTCCCCGGCACTTTTGTGCGGAGGGCTGCAAATCCATGACTCTCTACTAGTATTTGCAGACGCTTTTTCAAATGGAGAGATGGCATGGAAATGATTGCCGTGCGTTCCGATGCAATCACCGCCGTTGGCTACGATCCAAGCACGAAACGGATGAGGATCTGTTTTCAACAAGGCCACACTTACGACTTCTGCAACGTCCCCCTAGACGTATATAACGGGTTGATAGCGGCTGTATCCAAGGGTTCGTATTACAACCAGCACATACGTGATCGTTATCAGTGCTGAGTGATGTCTTGCACTTGGAAAGACGGACATCCCTGCGAAGGTTTCAGCTAGAGAGATTCCGCGAGTTCGATAACCCGTGTAGGGGGCGGCCTTCAGGGAGGACCCGTAAAAATCGGCGCCCTCCCGGGCCTGCCCGGCTCATGCCTTCGGCTCGGCCTCGCTCAGGTCCAGCCGCTTGGCCACCCAGCGCTCGTACAAGCCGATGGCGACATCGGCGCCGGCCATCGCAGTCAGGCAACCGAGGGCGCCGGCTGTCCAGATCGACAGGCCCGCACCGAACAGCAACATCATCGCTGACACGCCGCACACGATGCAGGCACCGGACCGAAGTGCGAGGCGGCGCAACAATGCCCAGCCTCTCGCCCCGTCCTTGTCGGCGCGCCACATCTCGCCGGACACACCGCCAACCAATGACAGGGCAATCACCAACCAGATCGGCATCTCTGCCAGTGCCTGTTGCTCGTTCGTCATTGCCCTGCCCCTTAAACAAAAAGACCCGGCGCAATGGCCGGGTCAGGTGGTGGGTGGCCTGCCGCGCTTTGCGGTCGCACCCATCGAAGATGGCCCCTTTTTACAGGTCGATTCTGGTGGCAGCAAGGCCGTTTTAATGCCATCCAGTGAATGTGTGGGTTACGCCCGGTGAACAGCTGGCGAATGTCGGTGAATATCTATCCCGGCTGTCTTTTGCTTTTCTGGCGTCCCATGCGTCCCACCTCTCTAAAACAAGGTGGGACGTCTGAAAGCCCCGTAGATTGGGGCTTAGCCCCACCGTCCTACTTTTAACTCTCCTTTCTCGTGTATAGAGAGAATATTTAAAAACACGCGTGCGCGTGAACACGCGCATTGATGCCCGCTACGCATACACGGGCGGGAGGCATGAAAAAGGTGGGACGGTGGGACAGCCCAACAACGACGGGGCCTGCGCCCGTCCCACCACCGCAAAAAGCAGTGGGACGGAGGCAGGCCAGTGGGACGGCGTGAGCCAGAGTAATGCCCACGTTCAAGCCGCTTCCCCCAAGAGGAAGTGCTCGACCACGATGTGAGCGTCATGTAGGCGCTGGTAGTAAAGATTGCGTGTGCAGCCACTCTCGGCCAGACGCGCAGTCAAAGGCGCATCAGGCTGGAAGTAATGCACCTGCACCACCGTCTTCAACTCGGGATCGAGGCGTTTCTTGACGATACGCTCGATGTCCAGAGAGGCTTCCAGCGGCACCCTGCTCCCACGCCTGCCGCGCACGAGCTGGCCACCGCTCTCCATCATCATGGCGACCATATTGCCGCCCGAGTAACCGGCGGCCACCTCGTCGCTGTGCAGCTCCTGCGCCCATTGTTTGAGAGCCATATCGATCGCTTTAATCATCGAAGCACGGCTCCTCAAACTCCGGTTGTTCCAGCACAGGCGCCCTGCCCCAACCATCCGGTTTCTTGTAGGCCCAGGGCCGCTGGCCGCTCTTGCTCAAGGCGCCCAAACGGAAACGTCGCCAGCCCAGTCGATGGAGGATCGCTCCCACGCGCATCTGCTCGGGTTTGCCCCAATGACCGGGATCGAGCTTGAGCGCCTGACTCATCACTTCACTGCCGGTAGTGGTCTCGCCGATCTGCGACTCTTCGAGCCAGGTCAGGATGGGCGTTTCCCATTCGTCCACCACAAAGCGTTCGTCCTGTTCCTCGCTGAACATCGGCGCTTCCTCTCGCGTTACCCACCAGAGATCGCCGGCCTCAAAGCAAAACATCGCTTCGGCCCACAGCTGGTCGCGGATCTCGCGCAGCAACGCCACGTCGACCTTGGTACATGCCACCGGCCAATAACGGCGGTTACCAGTGGCGTCCTTGAGGTACTCGTCCTGGTTGGTGGTACCGACGAAAACACACTGGCGTGGCACGTCCAATGTTCTGCGGCCATAGCTTTCGCGGTAGGTGTCGGTGGACGCCGAGAAGAACTGCTTAGCCTTGGTACTCTCAGCCTTGTTAAAGCTGTCCAGCTCGCCGAGCTCGACAATCCACTTACCGCGAATCGCCTGAAAGCCATCCTTGTCACCGAGGGCAAACGGCGTGTCCATGAACCACTCACCGCCGAGCACGCTCATGGCGGTCGACTTACCGGCGCCCTGCACGCCTTCGAGGATCATCACCGAGTCAGCCTTGCAGCCGGGCTTCATCACCCGCGCCACGGCCGAGATCATCCAGCGCTTGCCGACCTTGGAGGTGTAATCCGTTGCCTTCACCCCCATGACATCCGTCAGCCAACGCTCCAGGCGCGGCACACGATCCCATTCGAGTTTCTTCAGGTACTCACGCACCGGGTGAAATGCGTGATCGTGGGCCACGACACTGACGGCCTCAATCACGTGCGAGGACTTCACGCGCAGGTTGTACTGCTGCGCGAGCCATTTCATCACGCGCACATCATCGATGTCGGCCCACTCGCCGGTGCCACCGCCATAAGGCGCCGCACGCAGCTTGACGATCTTCGAGCTGAAGGCGCAGTAGCTGATCACCCCGGCCCAGCGTTCGTCGTGAGCCAGGATCAGTTCGACATTCTGCATGTGCGCGATCAAGGCGCCGCTTTCACTGCGAGCCAACTGATCTTTCCAGCCACCGGCTGCCGGTGGGCGGACCACCGCGAGGACTTGTCGGCGAACCGCGTCGAGGCCTTCGGCGACGTGCAGATCGTTGAAGTCGGTCCACTTGTCGTGACGTTCAATCGAGAAGATCGGCGCAACGACCTGGGCACCGACGATCAGCGCGGCGTTGCTAGCCTTCTCCTCACCCGGGTTCCACGCATCGCCGTTGGGCTTGGTGGTCTTCCAGTCGTCATCGCGGCAGATGATCAGCGGGCAACCGGCGAAGCGCTCGCGCATGACCTTGCACACGGCCAACAGGTTGCCCGCATCGAAGGCTACGGCCACAGCGAGCGAGGTCGCCATGTGCAGGCTGGCGCCGGTGGCGTAACCTTCACAAACCAGCACCGGTTCGCCCGGTACTGGGTGCGGACCGAGCAGGTGGAAAGTGCCCTCCTTTGCCATCCCGTAAGGCCAGTAGGATTTGTCGCGGCCGGTGTCTTCCTGCTTGTTTGGAAAGATCACCTGAAGGCCCATGATCTGATCACGGGCATTGTTCATCGGCACCAGTACCGCACCGGTGCGCGGCGCGTAACGCACTTTGATACCAACGATCTGCTTACGGTCCAGGTAGTCGCTTCGGCCGGTGGTCGGCATGCGCTCGAACAAACCCTGCGCCCTTTTCGCGGCCCGCCGCGCAGCGTTACTCGCGATTTCGGCAGCGCGGCGCTTAGCTTCTTCTTGGCGGGCGCGCATCACTTCACGCTCTTCAGGCGACATGCGGCCGGCCTTGACCTTGATCTTCTGCGTCTCGCCCGAACGCCAGTCACCGAAGGCGCCAAAGATCAGGGTGTCGCCCTTCTCCGTGCGCTGCTCGTGGACCACGTACCAGCCGTTCTTTTCCTTGCCCTTGTCCTGCGATGTCTTGCAGCGGGTCAGCTTGCCGAACACCAGCGGTTGCGCTGGCTCCAGACCGTAATCGGCGAATTGCCCCAACACCTCATCGAGCATGCTGAATCCCCCGCTCAGAAAGGGACTGGCAGCTGATGCATTGCGAGCAACCCGGCTGGGCCAGTCGGCGTGCTTCCGGAATCGGATCGTCACAGGCTTCACAGAACAGCAAAGAATGGGCAGCGCTTTCTGCTTTGGCAGCGCTGCGCGCAGCCATGGCCTGATCGATGCGTTCCTGCACCAGATCATTGGCGAAATCGGCGATGTCAGCCACGATCAGCGCCTCGCGTCGTCTGGTTGACGTAGGTGGCGCGGTTGAACAAACCCAGCAGCCCTTGGATGCCCCGGAACACCTGCAGGCGAATCGCGGCGAGTTCCTGATCGGTGACGACACCGTCGCCGATGCTCTTGGCCCAGGTCTCGGCGAGATCCGCGACTTGGCGGAAGTATTCGGCGATGCCGGTGGTGAGAGTCTCGGGCATGTCGTTGGTATAGGTGTCGGCTAGCTCCTGCCAGATCGTGTCACCGACCAGCGCATGCACAGCATCGAGAATGCGGCGATCCTTGGTCAGTTCGAGGATCTCACCAAACTCCTGAATGTTGATGGAGTGGCTCGGGTGGGTTGGCGACAGCTTGTGCTGCAGCGTGGTCGGGTTGCGGCCAGTGGTGGCTGCGATGGCAGCAGCGCCGCCCGGGTAATCGCGAGCGGCGTGGTACAGCGCTAAATCGAGCGGCAGGATTTCCCGCTGCGCCCGTTCCAGAGAACTCAGAGCGATACGGCTCATGGCATTAATCCTAAAAGTTGCCAGTGCCGCGCGACAGAAGTTGGTGATACATTTGCCGCGTGGTCTGGAGAGGCCCAAAGCCGGCTAGGTTCGTAAGACCAACACCGGCACCGTGCCGGGACGAACAATCCGTTGTTCACCCCTGGCGCAACAGCTGCCAGCTCTGTGGTAAGAACGGCAGCAACACCAAGGCTTCCGAGCCTTGGAAACGCGATGAAAGTCGACGGCATGTGGTGTGCTCGCCTTCTGACATCACGACCCGATAGCATTGTGGTGATGCTGTCGGGAGAAACTGGGCGACCCTTGGGTCGCCTTTTTTCTATGCAGCGTTTTCTACTCTGTGATTAGCTGGTGCCTGTGTTCGCAGATATTGCCAATCAATGTCTGGCCTTAACGACTCACACGTCACACGACTGCCGCTATGCCGATCAATCGAAATGGATAAAGCTGCGTTCGCTCGACGATTGCCATAAGCAACCTGCTTTAATTGGCCGACTGAGGTATTACATCGAGAGGCAAAGGTCTTGAGCTGTACGTCGTCTAGGATCTTTATGTATTCGAGAAGCGTCATTGCTAACCCCCTATTCAACACAAGATTAGCAACTGCTAATCCGGTCCGCAATAGCAAAACGTAATTTACATTTTGCTAACGGAGCACGGATGATTCCCTATATGAATATCTACGAAAAACGCCTCACGATTCTTAAAGCCCTGATTGGTGAAAACCAACTCAAGGACTTTGCCGGAGCGCATGCAGATGTGGACGCTTCGTACATTTCTCAGATCCTAAACGGGCACCGGACATTGGGTGACCGAGCTGCCACGAACCTTGCAAAAAAGCTCGCAATTCCTGCTGATTTGCTTACGACGGGAACCTACTCCGCCGAAGACCAGCATCAAATCACCGCCGCTTGGATCGCTCTTGGCCTGAAGCCTCCAGTTTTGCCCCACCCCGCGTTCTTCAATGCAACCATCAACGAAACCGCCCTTAGAACAGCTGAAGAGCGGGAAGCAAGCGAGCACCGGCGCCCTGCTCCAGTACCCGTAGTGGGAAAGGCTATGTTGGGTACTGATGGCTACTTCGACGCACTTGAATATCCTCCAGGTCATGGCGATGGATATTTGGAAATTATCAGTTCCGATCCCGATGCGTATGGCTTGAAAGTCGTGGGAAGCAGCATGCATCCACGCATCAAAAACGGAGAGTTTGTGCTCATTGAACCGAATCATGCTTATCAGACTGGCGATGAGGTCCTCGTGCGGACCACCGATGGTAGGGCAATGGTGAAAGAGTTCATTTATCGCCGGGACGGTCAACTCCGGTTCGATAGCATTAACGACAGCTACCCTCCTATCTTCCTGGAGGAAAAGCTCGTCGAGAAAATCCATTACGTAGGGGCTATCTTAAAGCCGTCAAAGTACCTTGAGATCTGAAATTTAGCATTTGCTATTGCGAAATGAATTAGCTGTTGCTAATTTGCACTCACTCTTTAACCACAGAGCGAGGCAAATTCATGCATACCAAAGCTACGATTCATTTGCACCCAACCATTGCTGACCCCTGCCGCATTTTCGAGGTTCGTCGTCTGGCCCGAGAATGTGGCTGCGCTTTTATTAGCATCCAAACCTCCAAAAAACGTCGCCCTCCTGCCAAGTGTTTCGACCCAAACGGTGGAGGGCACGCGGCATGATCAAGTACAAGATCGACAACCGCACCCTGCAGCTGCTCAACGCCCAGGTCAACCTGACCGAGACCTTCAACCATGTCCTGCGCACAGCACCGAAGCGTGAATGCCTGGCATTCCGTCTCAAGGCTGAGCGCGGCGCAGTGGTAAGCACTTTTGTCGTGGAGCTGGGCAGCGAACGCCACACGCTGACCCTGCCAAACGACAAGAAGATGCACCTCAAACTGGCAGACTTTATTGAAGAGATTGCCAACGGTCCGTTCGACGCGAGCAACTCCAGCGATCTGGTGCATCTCCCACATGCGGATCGTCAATACGGTCGCTTTGAAGCCCAGGACAAGCAGCGCTTGTTCGAACTGGTGCACACCGGCGGCGTGCTGAGCCTCGACATGGGTTTTGAACTTCCCCTGCATGTGGCGCTGCATCGTACTCATACACGCCGCGGCGTCACCGCGATCTTGAGCATCGGCAACAAGAGTCCGCATACGCGCTGCTTCACCTTGTATGACTCCGATGCCGAGATCTACGCAGAGGTCATTGAGTCCATTAATCACCTTGCTGCAGCGGCCACTCCAGCTGCGCACGCAGCATAGGAGAGAGATATGGAACGCACCCTCGCCCAAGCAGCCACACAACTCGGCCTCACTCGTCCCAAACTGATCGCTCTCATGCGGGAAAAAGGTTTGCTCAAGGGAAACCTGCCAGCGAACCCGAAGCGCGACAAAGCGTACCTGCGTGTCAAGGACAGCCCCTGGTATGACGAAAAATGCGGAATGCAGTACAGCCAATCGACCCGCGTCATGCAAGCCGGCATCCGCTGGCTGGCCGAGCAGTTGGACATCGATCTTCCTGCCATCCCAGCAGATCGCCGTGACGTGGCCTAGGGAGTACGCCCGCCAGATCGTTGCCATGCGCACACGCGAGGAGCGCAACGCCGCGCTCCTCGAAGTGCCCGAACATCTGCGCGAGCTGACCAGACGCCACTGCCTGAATGCCTGGAACCACCCGGCACGACAACAACGCAAGGAGCCTAGACAAGGCCATGAGTAACGCTGCACAGAATCCGCTTCGCCTGCATCCGGCGCCCGAATCGGCCACCGTCGAACTGCTCTATCGAATCTTCGGTGACGTCCTGATCCCGCTAGAAAAAGTCCGCGAGCAATACTTTCGCAATCTCAACGAGCAGTCGTTTGTGACGGAGATCAACAGCGGCCGGATCCAGCTTCCCATAACCACGCTGGACACCAGCCGCAAGGCGTTGAAGTACGCGCACATCCGCCATGTTGCCTCGCTGATCGACATCCGCGCCTACAAGGCTGATGAAGATATGCAGCGACAGCAGGACGGCCAACGCCAAACGGCCCCCACACCACTGACGGCTGTCACCACCAGCCAACGACAACCTTAGGAGCACACCACATGATGACCCCAATACAAATCGGTGCACTGATCATCCTGATAGCTCTGGCCGCCCTGCTGCTCTGGGGCGGTTACATCATAGGCCGCAGCGATGGCCTGGAGACCGGCCTGCGCGAGGGTAAAGACATCCAACGCGCCGCAAGCGCCAAAACCATCCGCGAGCTTCGAGCCTCCCTGCAGTTCATCCGGGCCGATCACACTCGCTTGGCACAAACCTGCAAACGACTTGAAGCAGCCCCCCTCTTCGGCCCGGCCGAGCACCAGACGCTGGTCGCCATCGGCGAGTTGCTGCGGATCGCCGCCGAAACCTTCAGCGCCTTTCGTACCGGCAAGAAGCTCGAGCGTGATGCCCGATCTATGCGCGAACAGGTACTTGCAATGGCTGCGCAGCTGCAACCAGGAATCGAGGGCAGCAAAGTCGCACAGCAAGCGCATTCGAAGCGCTCTGTATTTCCTGGCAAGGAGGCGGCATGAACATTCAATTTCTTAGCCATGAGCAGGTCTGCGAGTTGACTGGAGCCAAAACTAAAGCTGGTCAGATTACTGTACTGAAGCGTAATGGCATTCGTCACACCATCAAGCGCAACGGCTGGCCCTGCGTGATTGCCTCGGCGCTAACAGGGGTAACTACAAACGCACCAGAAGTTCCGACGTGGCAGCCACGCTTGGTGGGATAAATGGGGCGAAGACCAACAAAGCCGGGAAGCATTCCTCGCCTGCGCGAGAGAAAACGCGGCAACACCACCTACTACCTTTATGACACTGGCGGGAAACCACGCAAGGAAATCCCGCTGGGTACAGATTACGGCCTAGCCATCTTGGAGTACGCAAAGCTCGAAAAAAGCCGCGTTTCTCAAACTCTGACACAAACCGTACTTACCTTTGCATACGTGGCCGAGCTTTATATGAATGAGGTGGTTCCCACGAAAGCCCATGCCACCCAAAAGGACAACGCGCGCGAACTGAAAAATCTTCTCCTGTTCTTCAACGACCCACCGGCCCCTCTAGAAGCAATCGAACCGAAACATGTCAGCCAGTACCTTCGTCATCGCGGTAAGGCAGCTCCTATTCGTGCAAATCGGGAAAAAGCGTTACTCAGCTCCATTTGGAACTTCGCTCGCGAGAACGGCTACACATCCTTGGCAAATCCTTGCTCAGGCGTGAAGGGTAATAAAGAAACCGGTCGCGACATATATGTTGAAGACGAAGTCCTTGCCCGAGCCTACCAGCATGCCGATCAACCATTAAGAGATGCTTTGGACCTGTTCTATCTAACAGGCCAGAGGGTCGCTGACACATTGAAGATGGATGAGCGCGACATAAACGACGGAAAGCTCTCCGTCCAGCAAGGCAAAACTGGGGCTAAACGAAGGATCGAAATCATTGGTGAGCTCAAAGTCGTAATAGATCGAATCATGGCGCGAAAGGCCGGACAGAAAATCAGATCAACACGCCTGGTAGTAATCGACTCTGGGCAGCCGATGACGACCAGCATGCTCAGAAAAAGGTTCGATGACGCCAGGGAAGCAGCCGGGATTCCAAAAGCAGAATTTCAGATGCGCGACCTACGAGCAAAAGCGGCCACGGATAAAGAGGAGTCAACAGGGAGCATCAGAGAAGCACGAGACCAACTTGGGCACACCACCGTAGGGATGACAGAACAGTACATCCGTATGCGAAAGGGCATGAAGGTCACCCCTACGAGGTGACTAACGGTCACGAATTGCGGAAAAGATTTTTTGATTGCGGAAAAAAGAACTAAGGGCTTGCATGATGTATGTCATGCAAGCCCTTGATATTCATGGTGCCCGAAGCCGGAATCGAACCGGCACGCCCTTACGAGCGGGGGATTTTAAGTCCCATGCGTCTACCAGTTTCGCCATTCGGGCGGTAGCGCGGTGTTGCTTTGCTCAGCCTTGCGGTTGCGATCCTGACAGGATGGCCGCTTGAAAAGCCGAGCGGGGAATATATACATCACGTCCCGGTGAAGCAAGTTTGGAGTGCGCGATTTGAGAACTAAATATCGCTGACCGAGGAAAATCAAAAAGCCTCAGAAATCAGGGAGCTACGGAGTTTGCTTGAAGTAGACGCCGAGGTTACTGGCAAATCGCAGCAACCCGACTGGAAATTGAGACGATAAACTCAAAAGATTCAGACGCTCACCATCACCTTAGCTGCACGGGTGACAGATGTTTCATCGATTGAGATTATGAGCAGGCAACCCAGGACTGGACGGGATGTCTACGCTAAAGGATGGCGCCGAAATCAATAATCAAAGGGTAATCAGCACGCCCCCCCCCTTCAACCACGATCACGCCTCACAGAACGTCACCAGAGCAGTGCTCAGGGATGTACAAGCAATCAGGAGATTTGATTCCATGCAAATGAGTGACACCGTTCTAAAAGCGTCTTTAAGCCAAGAGGAGCGCTCGGCGATCGCCGAGATCGAAGCGACCACCAATATCCTGCAACTTGTCACCCGTCTGACCGGTACACGCTTTGCCGGCATCGCAAAATTCACTGAAACAGAGTGGATCGTTTGTTCGGCGTACGATCCGATTGAACTGGGAATAAATGTCGGCGATACGCTGGATCTGGAAACCACCCTTTGCAGTGAGTTTCGACGAAATCCGCAAGCCCTCTTCCTTCCACAAATCAGCCAGGATGGACGACTTTCGTCACGTCCTGTGGTGAAGCAATATTCGATTGAAAGCTACGCAGGCGCGCCTGTTTTCCTGCCGGACGGGAGACTCTGGGGTGCCTTATGTGCTCTGGACTCAAGGGCTGTTCTGTTTGACAACCCCGATCTTGCAGAGACATTGACGCTGTTCGCGCGGCTCATTGGCTGCATCTTTTTCTCGAATCTCACGGTGGAAGGTGCCAGCCACATCCAGACCGGATCGTGCTTGACTGATTGACCCTCCGCAAACAGGTGAGCACCACATTTTTCTGCAGACAACAAAAAACCCCGTAGATCATTGATCTACGGGGTTTTTGATAGTGGAGGCCGAGGTCGGAATCGAACCGGCGTAGGTGGATTTGCAATCCACTGCATAACCATTTTGCTACTCGGCCTCAAAGTCTTTGCTGTCAGTAGCACAACAACAAACACTGTACAAATTGGAGCGGGAAACGAGACTCGAACTCGCGACCCCGACCTTGGCAAGGTCGTGCTCTACCAACTGAGCTATTCCCGCTTGGTGTGGCGCATTCTATAGAATTAAGATGCCCCGTCAACCCCTTGATTCAAAAAACTTTTATTTCTTTTCGACATCAGTCTTCAGGTGCGGCCAGGCGGCTCGAAGGTATTGAACCATCGACCATAGGGTCAGCCCTGCCGACACGATCAACAATGTGTAACCAAGCACGACCCAGAAGCTGAGAGCCTTTGGATGGGCCAGCAGAATCACCAATGCGAGCATCTGCGCAGCGGTTTTCCATTTGCCCAGATTGGAAACAGCCACCTGTGCCCGGGCGCCGAGTTCGGCCATCCATTCGCGCAGGGCCGAAATCACGATCTCGCGACCGATGATGACCGCCGCTGGCAGCGTGAGCCAAAGATTGCCGTGTTCCTGCACCAGCAGGACCAAGGCAACAGCGACCATGAGCTTGTCGGCGACCGGATCGAGAAACGCCCCGAACGGAGTGCTCTGCTCCAGTCGGCGCGCCAGATAACCATCGAGCCAGTCGGTTGCAGCCGCGAAGGCGAACACCGAAGCGGAGGCCATGTAACTCCATTGGTAGGGCAGATAGAACAGCAAAATAAAGATCGGGATGAGCAGGACGCGTAGAACGGTAATCAGATTAGGGATATTCATCGGCACAACTGGCTACGAGGTGAAGGGGCATTCTACTCACTATGCAGGTTCGCATAAATCGACTCAGCGAGCTTTTTACTGATCCCCGGGGCTTTGGCGATCTCTTCGATGCTTGCACGAGACAGCTCCTGCAATCCACCAAAATGTTTCAACAGGTCACGGCGGCGGGTCGGCCCTACCCCTGCCACGCCTTCCAGCGTTGAGGTTCGGCGGGTTTTGCCGCGACGAGCGCGATGCCCCGTAATTGCGAAGCGGTGCGCCTCATCGCGGATCTGCTGAATCAGGTGCAGGGCAGGTGAATCGCCGCGCAAGGTGAACTCGTGGGCCGCATCATTCAGATACAACGTTTCGAAACCGGCCTTGCGCGTGGCGCCCTTGGCGACGCCTAACAGGATCAGATCCGGTACGGCCAGTTCGTTGAGCACATCGCGGGCCATCGACAATTGGCCTTTGCCACCGTCGACCAGCAGGATGTCCGGCAACTTGCCCTCGCCGTCCTTGAGTTTGCTGAAGCGGCGAGTCAACGCCTGGTGCATGGCCGCGTAGTCGTCGCCGGCGGTGACGCCTTCGATGTTGTAGCGGCGGTAATCCGACTTGATCGCGCCTTCCGGCCCGAACACCACGCAAGAGGCCACCGTGGCTTCGCCGCTGGAATGACTGATGTCATAGCATTCCAGGCGTTGCGGCGGTTCATCCAGATTCAGCACTTCGGCCAGCGCGTCGAATCGCGCGGCGGTGTGCTGACGGTTGGCGAGACGCGCGCCCAACGCTTGCTCAGCGTTGGTCACGGCCAGTTGCTGCCAGCGCGCACGGGTACCGCGCACCCGATGACTGATGGCCAACTCACGGCCGCGCAAGGTGTGAATCCCTTCGATCAACGCCGGGAAGTCTTCGTGAACCACGTTGACGATCAGTTCGCTCGGCAGATCGCGTTCGGGGCTGCTGATGTAGTACTGACCGAGGAACGCTGCCATGACCTCGGAAACGTCTTCCTCGATGCCGACTTGCGGGAAAAAATTCTTGCTGCCCAGCACTCGGCCACCGCGCACGCTGATCAAGTGAACACAGGCGCCGCCGGGATTGACGAATGCGGCAATAACGTCGATATCGCCGGTTCCGCCTTCCATGCTCTGCTGGTCCTGCACCCGGCGCAGCAAGGCGATCTGGTCACGCAATTCGGCCGCGCGTTCGAATTCGAGATTGATCGCTGCCTCTTCCATCGCGGTGGACAGCTCGTTAGTCAGCGCGTGGCTGCGACCTTCGAGGAACATCACCGAGTGGCGCACGTCTTCGGCGTAGACGTCAGGCTCGACCAAACCCACGCATGGTGCCTTGCAGCGTTTGATCTGGTATTGCAGGCACGGACGGGTGCGGTTTTTGTAGTAGCTGTCTTCGCACTGACGGACGAAGAAGGTTTTCTGCAGAATGCTCAGGCTTTCGCGGATGGCACCGGCACTTGGATACGGACCGAAATACTTGCCCTTGGCCTTTTTTGCGCCGCGATGGATGCTCAGGCGCGGAAACTGTCCGTCGGAGAGAAACACGTACGGATAGGATTTATCGTCGCGCAGCAGGATGTTGTACGGCGGGCGCCACTCCTTGATCAGCGTCTGTTCCAGCAGCAGCGCTTCGGTTTCATTGGCGGTGATGGTCGTCTCGACCTGAGCGATACGCCCGACCAATGCAGCCGTTTTCGGCGCCAGCCCGGTCTTGCGAAAGTAGCTCGCCAGACGTTTCTTCAGGTTTTTCGCTTTGCCGACATACAGCAGGCGCGCCTCGCTGTCGAACATGCGATAGACGCCGGGCCGACCGCTGACGGTCGACAGGAAAGCACTGGAATCGAATGTCTCGGTCATGGTCAGGCGCTGGCATCCACCATGCCGTGACGCACCGCGAGCAGGGTCAACTCAACGTCGCTGCTGATCGACAGTTTCTCGAAAATGCGGTAGCGGTAGGTGTTCACGGTTTTCGGCGACAGGCACAACTTGTCGGAAATGATCTGGACCTTCTGGCAGCCGACAATCATCAAGGCAATCTGGATTTCCCGCTCGGACAACGCGTCGAATGGCGAATCATTGGTTGGCTGGAATGATTTGATCGCCAACTGCTGAGCGATCTGCGGACTGATGTAACGCTGCCCGGCGAAAACCAGCCGAATGGCCTGGACCATTTCCGGCAGGCCCGCGCCCTTGGTCAGGTAACCGGCGGCGCCGGCCTGAAGCAAACGCGTCGGGAAAGGGTCTTCCTCGCACACCGTAACGGCAACCACCTTGATGTCCGGGTGGCTGCGCAGCAGTTTTCGTGTGGCTTCGAGGCCGCCGATGCCGGGCATCTTGACGTCCATGAGCACAACGTCAGGCTTCAACTCACGGGCTTTGATCAGGGACTCTTCACCTGACTCGGCCTGACCCACCACCTGCAGGCCATCGATATCGGCCAGCATCCGTGTAATGCCTGTGCGAACGAGATCATGGTCGTCGACCACTAGCACCCTAATCAAGCAGACACCTCGCGATATGGTCTTATTGGGATGCCCGACACCTTAGCAAAAAGTGCCCGACAGACCTAGCGGAAAGCCGCATTTAAAAAGTTTCAATTCATCATTCAGGGCTTGCCGGCCGTGGGTTTCAGAGCACAGCTGTACTTAAATCGAGCTGCATCCTGAGGAAACACTCATCCCTGCCCACGATGCGCAGTCCCTTGCGTGCATACAGTTTCTGCGCCGGGTTGTTATCGAACACTGTCAGCCGTAGCGCCGGTCGTCTTGCCTGACGAGCCATGTCGATAACCTGATCAATGGCCCAGGAACCCGCGCCCTGCCCTTGCCTGGCATGATCAATCTGCAATTCGCGCATATAGAGCGCTCGCGAATCCTGGCTCAGACTGAAAAAGCCGATCGGCGTTTCATCCCCCAGAATCATCCAGTTGTCACGATACCGCCAGCCGGCGTCGAACGCCTCGTCCTGCCACAACAGATCGTGGTCAATGTAATAGCGCAGCATGGTGCGACAGGTCAGGTCCCGTGCAAAAGCAAGATCATGATCGGTGGCATGCCGAATTCGGTAACTCATTCAGCTCTTCTCCAAGCGCAAAAATGTACTTTAACCGGATCGTTTGCCACTGATAGCCGTTTTGCTCGGCGAGCAATAGCATTTTCTGATTGCTGACGCGTATCAGCGTCGAGTAAGCTCGGCGCATTCATCGGAGACAGACCATGTTCAACGCCCTTTCACAGTCTTGCATCGCCAGCGCCTCGCGCTCGGTGGCGGCTGCCCGGGCGAATGTCACCTGCGCTCCGGTCAATTTCTATTTTGGGTATTGGTTTAGCCACTGGCGCGCCTGATACCCACACGGCGCCCATGATAACGGGTCGCCTACCAGAGATTTCTCAACCCCCGGTCGGCCTCCCGACCGGGGGTTTTGTTTTTTCAGGCCCACAATTTTCAGCACCACACCAGACACTTCGAGGAATACACCATGAACTACGCCACTTATTACCGTTACGACAGCTTTAGCGCCTGGCGATTTACCAGCCTCCGCTCGGGACAGCCTGCCGCCTCCGATCGGTCACCTACAGGTGGCAAACACACACGCCTAGCCAGTACGGCCATTTGTCGAACACCCCAATAGGGCCGAGTGCGCGGGAAAAACCCGCCATCCGCCCAGGAAGACCAAACATGAACTCTTCAGTTTCCGCGTTGCCGCTGTCCACCCTCGATTCTGCCAACGAAGCGCTGACCCTGCGCCTGCCCAGCTCGTTGCAGCTCAAACAGCAATTACCGCTCAGCCACTCCCTGCATCAGCAGGTCAATGCCCATCGCCAGGCGGTGCGCGCCATCCTCAACGGTGAAGACCCGCGCCTGCTGGTCATCGTTGGCCCCTGCTCTATCCATGATCCGCAATCGGCGATCGAATATGCCGGCAAACTCGCTCGCCTGGCCGAGGATGTCAGCAGTGAAATGCTTCTGGTCATGCGCGCCTACGTCGAAAAGCCGCGTACGACGGTCGGCTGGAAAGGGCTGGCCTACGATCCACACCTGGATGGCACTGACGACATGGCCGCCGGCCTGACGCTGTCGCGCGAACTGATGCTGGAAATGATCCGGCTCGGGCTACCGGTCGCTACCGAACTCCTGCAACCCATGGCCGCCAACTACTTTGATGACCTGCTGAGCTGGGTGGCCATTGGTGCCCGCACCACCGAATCGCAGATTCACCGAGAAATGGCCAGCGGCCTGAACATGCCGGTGGGCTTCAAGAACGGCACCGACGGCGGCGCCGCCATCGCTGTCGACGCCATGCGCTCGGCAGCCCATCCGCATCGGCACTTCGGCGTTGACAGCCAAGGGCATCCGGCGATCGTGCAAACAGCCGGCAACGCTGACACCCACATCGTGCTGCGCGGTGGCCATCAAGGGCCAAATTACGACGAAACCAGCGTAGCGAAAATCAGGGCCGAGCTCAGCCGACTGAATATCCCCAGCCGGATCATGGTCGACTGCAGCCATGCCAACAGCGGCAAAGACCCATTGCGTCAGCCAGCGGTGTTCAACGATGTGCTTGAACAACGCCTGCGTGGTAACCAGTCGCTGATCGGCATGATGCTGGAGTCTCACCTGTTCGAAGGCTGCCAGCCGCTGAGCACCTCTCTGCGCTACGGCGTATCGGTCACCGATGGATGCCTCGGATTCGCCGCAACGGAACAATTGCTGACCGACGCTGCGCAGCGCCTCGCACAAGCCAGAGCCTGATATCAGATCGCCCTCCCTCTCCGTACAGAGTGCGGAGGGCCGACCGCCCAGGCTATGCCACTACGCTGATCCGCCTGACAGCAGATTGCTGACTGACATCGTCCAGACGTTCGATGGTGTAGGCAATATCGACTGTCGTGCCGTGATGCTCGCGCCAGAACCGATGGGGAACAATGAAACGCACCGGTTGCCCCGCCGTCTCTTGAGTGATCTCCAGGTCATCGCGATGGCTGAAAAACTCGCCGTCACACTTGAGATAGACCAATTCATCCGCCTGCACCTGCGCCTCTTCCATGCGAATGGAAACGCCGTCGAGCGAATCCTTCAGTGACAACACGTTTTCAACCGCCTCGACGACATCCGGCGCAGTCAGTTGCGCACGCACCGCAGGCCCGAGGAAAACCGTTGCAGGCTCCGACGTTCGAATCGTTCCACAACGCTGTTCGACACGATAAGCGACGACGACTTCACCACCACGATGCGCTTCGATATAGCTGCCCGGCACCCAGAACGACAGGCTTTGGGCGACGGCGTAGGCCTCAATGTTCAACGAGTCGGTAAAGATCTCTGGCGAGGTATCTCCGTGCCAGGACACCGCCACCCGATCTCCCGCAGACATTCTCGCGTAAGGCTGCAGAGTTACCAGGGTGCCCTCGGCCACTCGCGACGGATCCAGCGCTCCGTTTACCGAGCCTTCTATCTGCGGTGCCAACAGTTGCGTACGGACATCGCCCACAGACAGTTGCAGGCGAGCAGATTCCATTGCCTTGGGTGCGGACGCAGTTCGAAGTGTCGAGTAAACCTCCAGCGAACCTCCATCCAGCGCGGCCACATGCATTCCTTTGATGACGAAAATTACGTCTTTGCCAATCTGCGCCTGGCTGATGAATCGAACGCTCTCGTATTGATAGGCAAAGCCTTCGATATCCAGCCCCTCCCAGTACAGCACCAGCTGATCGCCACAGCTCATGTTGGCATAAGGAGAAATGCGAACGATCGCCCTGACCAGCGAAGGATCCAACACGCTCCCTTTTAGCCCGTCAATCGTCGGCGCGATCAGAGGGTCGACGGACAGCTCGGCAACCATCGGCTGACGCATGCGCCAGCAAAACTCGACTTCATGGCTATTCATTTTCGTTTCCACTCCCTGGAAAACGTGCCGCCCCGAATGACGACACTGACATCTACATTGAGCATCTTTCCACACGATTTAGATGTCAGCTCAAGACACCGCGATGACGCGGCAAACGCGCCGCCTGAAGTAGGCAAGGACCCTCACGGTGAGTTTCCAACGACAAACGACCCTATGAACTTCCGATTCGGATTTCACAGCTCTCCGAAATTTCGTACGCCTCGTAGTCCATTTTCAAACACAACGCGAAGCCTCTTCGTACTTCCTCGGCGATATGGGTGTTTTAGAGTGGCTCGGTGATTTCCCGATGAACTTCTACGAAAAAGGTAAGAACATGCAACGGAATGCTACAACTCGTTATCCCATCCTGTTGGTCCACGGTCTGTTCGGGTTCGAGCGTATCGGTCATTTCGAGCTGTTCCATGACGTCAAGTCCGCGCTGAAAGCGGCTGGCTGTCGATTGTTTGTTCCACACCTTTCGGCCACCCACGACAATGAAATGCGGGGTGAGCAACTGCTGTCACAGCTGGCCTGCGTACTGCGAGGCACAGGCGCGAAGAAAGTCAACCTTATAGGACACAGTCAAGGCGCACTCGCTGCGCGCTATGCGGCGGCGCTTGCGCCAAACGTCGTTGCTTCAGTCACCTCCGTCAGCGGCCCGAACCATGGCTCGGAGCTTGCCGACTTCCTGCGCAAGGCGCTGATCCCGGGCAAGCTCCCCGAAGCTGTAGCACAGAACGTGGCGACGCAATTTGCTGACTTGCTGTCGCTGCTCAGCGGCAGCGTGGCACTGCCGCAGAATGCATTGGCCGCACTCAACGCACTGACGACAGTCGGCGTTGGTCAATTCAATGACAAGTTTCCCCAGGGATTGCCGCAAACCTGGGGCGGCCACGGCGCCGAGCAAGTCAATGGCGTGCGCTATTACTCGTGGAGCGGCATTGTCCCGCAGTCCACGTTCCCAGCGCAGGATCCGGTTCAGCGTATATGCGGTGTGCTGGCGCAATACTTCACCACCGAAGCCCAGCAGAATGACGGTTTCGTCGGACGCTTCAGCAGCCATCTCGGCCAGGTTATCTGCTCAGATTATCCAATGGATCATCTGGCGAGCCTGCGGCGTACCACTTGCGCAAACGGGCCATCTCCTGATCCGATTGAACTGTATGTCGAGCACGCCCGGCGTCTGCGGATCGCAGATCTTTGAATAGCATCAGGGACGCAGAATGGAACTTTGCCGAGAATTCGCCCACTGATTCCGGTAGGCTCCACCTTTTATTGAAACAGTTCGGAGAATTCCCATGGCTAAAGCCACTGCCCGCCACATCCTGGTTTCCAGCGAAGACAAGTGCAACGAACTCAAGGCTCAGATCGAAGCCGGCGCCGATTTCGCTGAAGTCGCCAAAGCCAACTCCAGCTGCCCGTCCAGCCGTCAGGGTGGTGATCTGGGTTCGTTCGGTCCAGGCCAGATGGTCAAGGAATTCGACACCGTGGTGTTCAGCGCGCCGATCAACGTCGTGCAAGGCCCGGTAAAAACCCAGTTCGGTTATCACCTGCTGGAAGTCACCAGCCGTCAGGACTGATTCGTCGTCCGATTGCTGACAACGGCCCACCCTTTGGTGGGCCGTTGTGTTTCAGTTACATATACGGCTGGCGAGTGGCGCGCGGCTCGCGTACAACTTGCGCTTATCGATTTTGCGTTCCAAGGCTGACGATGCGACTGGTTTTTCCCACACTGATGCTCACCGCCCTCGCCCTGCTCACGGGTGCCGCCGGTGCGACCGCTGCCCCGCAACACGCACTGACCGTTTACGGCGAACCGGCCAAATACCCCGCCGGCTTCGGCCATTTCGACTACACCAATCCGCAGGCGCCGAAGGGTGGGACGATGCGGCGCTCGGCAATCGAAATCGGCCACTTCGATCATCTGCTGCCTTATATAGACAAAGGCATCGGCGTGACGCAGATCGACGGTCTGCTGTATTCGCCACTGGCCCAGCGCTCGCTGGATGAGCCGTACACGGTGTACGGTCTGGTGGCGGAAAAAATGGAACGCTCGGAAGACGGTCTGTCGCTGCGCTTTTTCATCAACCCGAAGGCGCGTTTTGCCGATGGCAAACCGATCACCGCCGAGGACGTTCGCTACACCTACAACCTGCTGATGACCCAAGGCAGCCTGCGTTATCGCACCCAGTTTGCCGACGTCAAAGGCGTCGAAATCGAGGCACCGCTGACCGTGCGCTTCGACTTCAAAAGCAACGAAAACCGCACCCTGCCTCTGGATATCGCGACCCTGCCGGTGTTCCCCGAACACTGGTGGAAGAGCCGCGATTTCGCCGGCGGCGGTGGTTATGAACCGCCGTTGGGCAGCGGGCCGTACCGGGTCGGCAAGGTCGACTCCGGGCGCAGCATCACCTTTGAACGCAATGGCGACTGGTGGGGCAAGGACCTGCCGGTCAGTCGCGGCCTGTACAACTTCGA
>NZ_RAZO01000028.1:12815-15599 GCF_004307535.1 Pseudomonas sp. Sample_9 | reverse complement strand
ATGGCGACTGGTGGGGCAAGGACCTGCCGGTCAGTCGCGGCCTGTACAACTTCGATCATTTCAGCATCGAGTACTTCGGCGACACCGACGTCGCCCGCCAGGTGCTGCGTGGCGGCGCCTATGACTACAACCGCGAGTTTTCCGCGACGGGATATTCGATCGGCTACGACAGCCCTGCCCTCAGCGATGGCCGTTTGCAGAAAGCCCACCTCGCCACCGAAGCGCCGCAATCGGCCCAGGGTTTTGTATTCAACCTGCAAAAGCCGATGTTTCAGGACCGTCGCGTGCGCCAGGCGCTGGCGATGCTCTGGGACTTCGAATGGAGCAACCGACAGATGATGCGCAACGTCTATATCCGCCAGCAGAGCTACTTTTCCAATACCGATCTCGCCGCCCGGCAGTTGCCCGATGCGCAGGAATTGAAAATCCTTGAACCGCTGCGCGGTCAGGTGCCTGAGGAAGTATTCAGCAAGGTTTTCGAGGCACCGAAGACCGATGGCAGCGGCATTATTCGTGACAAGCAATTGCAAGCCCTGGACTTGCTCGAACAGGCCGGCTGGAAGCCCGATGGCGATCAACTGGTCAACAGCGCCGGTGAGCCGCTGAGTTTCACTTTTCTGGTCAGCCAGAACGGCATGGATCGCCTGCTGCTGCCCTACAAGCGCACGCTGAAACAGATCGGCATCGAGCTCAATATCCGCCGCATCGACTCCTCGCAATACGTCAATCGCCTCATGAGCCGCGACTACGACATGATCGTCACTGGCTACCCCGTCACCACTTCGCCGGGCGGTGAATTGCTCAACTATTTCGGCTCGGCTGCGGCCAACGATCCGGGGGCGAACAATTACATGGTGCTGAAGGACCCGGCGGTCGACACCTTGATCAACGGGCTGATCCGCGCCTCTACTCAATCGGACATGCTGCATTACGCCCATGCGCTGGACCGGGTCCTGCAATGGAATTACTACTGGATTCCCAATTACTACCCGCCGGGCACCTCGACCGTATGGTGGAACCGCTTTGGCATTCCGACGGTGCAGGCGAGCAATGACGAAGCCATCGAGAGCTGGTGGGAAATCAGCCGCACGCCACTGACCAATCAGCAGATGACCGCTGAGAAAATCAGTCGCGGCAGACCAGGAGGACCGCACTGATGTGGGGTTACATACTGCGGCGCCTGCTGCTGATCATTCCGACGCTGGTGATCATCCTGCTGGTCAATTTCGTCATCATTCAAGCCGCGCCCGGCGGACCGGTCGAACAAGCCATCGCCCACCTGCAAGGCATTGGCGGCGCCGGTGTTAGCGGTGGTGCCAGCGAGACATCGAGCAACGCTTCGCGCGCCAGCCGTGGCCTCGATCCGCAACTGATCAACGACATCGAGAAACAGTACGGTTTCGACAAACCGGCTCATGAGCGCCTGTGGCTGATGCTGAAGAACTACGCGCAACTGGACTTCGGCAAGAGCTTTTTTCGCGGCGCAACAGTCACTGACCTGATTCTGGAAAAGATGCCGGTGACCATTTCGCTCGGACTGTGGGCGACGCTGATCACCTATCTGGTGTCGATCCCGCTGGGCATCCGCAAGGCGGTGCACCACGGCAGCCATTTCGATATCTGGAGCAGCACGGCGATCATCATCGGCTATGCGATGCCGGCGTTTCTGTTCGCGATGTTCCTGATCGTGGTATTCGCCGGCGGCACTTCGCTGAACTGGTTTCCGGTGCGCGGGCTGGTCTCCGACAACTTCGAGTCGCTATCGACGCTGGGCAAGATCGCCGATTATTTCTGGCATCTGGTGCTGCCGGTCACCGCGCTGGTGATCGGTGGATTCGCGACCTTGACGATCCTTACAAAAAACTCGTTCCTCAATGAAATCACCCGACAGTACGTCGTTACGGCCCGAGCCAAAGGCTTGAGCGAACGCCGTGTGCTGTACGGACATGTATTTCGCAACGCCATGCTGCTGGTGGTTTCGGGAATTCCTCAGGCGTTCATCAGCGTGTTCTTTGCCGGCTCGCTGCTGATCGAAGTGATCTTCTCCCTCGATGGCCTTGGACGCATGAGTTACGAAGCAGCGGTATCGCGGGACTATCCGGTGGTGTTCGGTTCACTGTTCATCTTCACCCTGTTCGGCCTGCTGATAAAACTGATCGGCGACCTCTGCTACACCCTGGTCGACCCGCGTATCGACTTTGCCGCGAGGAATGCCTGATGTTCAAGCTCTCGCCTTTGGGTCGTCGCCGCTTCGAACGCTTCAAGAAAAACCGGCGCGGCTGGTGGTCGCTGTGGCTGTTCATCGGCCTGTTCATCCTGACGCTGGGTGGCGAACTGATCGCCAACGACAAACCGTTGATGGTCAGTTATCAGGGCCAGTGGTATTTCCCGGTGCTCAAGCGCCATACCGAACAGGAGTTCGGCGGGCAACTGCCGTTTCAGGCCGATTACCGCAGCGAATACGTGCAGAACCTGATTCGCAAGGACGGTGGCTGGCTGCTGTTCCCGCCGATTCCGTTCAGCTCCGACACACCCAACTACGACTTGAACAAACCGGCGCCGAGCCCGCCGACTTCGGTCAACTGGCTGGGCACCGACGATCAGGCGCGGGATGTGCTGGCGCGGGTCATCTTTGGTGCTCGGGTGTCGATTCTGTTTGCCCTCATGTTGACCTTCATCAGCGCGTTGATCGGCATCGCCGCCGGCGCGTTACAGGGCTACTACGGCGGCTGGGTCGACTTGCTCGGACAGCGCGTGCTGGAAGTCTGGTCGGGGCTGCCGGTG
>NZ_RAZO01000028.1:0-12715 GCF_004307535.1 Pseudomonas sp. Sample_9 | reverse complement strand
CTGGGTCGACTTGCTCGGACAGCGCGTGCTGGAAGTCTGGTCGGGGCTGCCGGTGCTGTATCTGCTGATCATCCTCTCCGGTTTCGTCGAGCCGAATTTCTGGTGGCTGCTGGGCATCATGGCGCTGTTTTCCTGGCTGGCGCTGGTGGACGTGGTGCGCGCCGAGTTCCTTCGCGGGCGCAATCTGGAATACGTCAAAGCCGCGCGAGCGCTGGGCCTGACTGACCGCAAGGTGATTTTCCGGCACATTCTGCCGAACGCAATGAACGCGACGCTGAGCTACCTGCCGTTCATTTTGACCGGGGCGATTTCAACGCTGACCGCGCTGGATTTCCTCGGCTTCGGCATGCCGGCCGGCAGTGCCTCGCTGGGCGAACTGATCGGTCAGGGCAAGCAGAACCTGCAAGCGCCGTGGCTCGGGTTGACCGCGTTCTTTACCCTGGCGCTGATCCTGTCCTTGCTGGTATTCATCGGCGAAGCGTTACGTGACGCTTTTGACCCTCGATCCTGAAGCGTGACCATGACTGAAAACCTGATTGAAATCCGCAACCTCAATGTCGCCTTCCATGGCCAGACCGTGGTGCGTGACCTGTGCCTGGATATCCGCCCCGGTGAGTGCCTGGCACTGGTGGGCGAATCGGGCTCGGGGAAATCGGTGACCGCGCATTCGATCCTGCAACTGCTGCCTGACACTGATGCGCAAACCGGAGGCAGCATCCGTTATCGCGGGCAGGAACTGCTCGGTGCCGACCCGAAAGTCCTGCGTGAGCTGCGCGGCAATCGCATCGCGATGATCTTTCAGGAGCCGATGACTTCGCTCAATCCGTTGCACACCATCGAAAAGCAGATTGGCGAAACCCTGTTGCTGCACCGTGGCCTCGGCGGCAAGCAAGCGCAGCAGCGCATTCTCGAACTACTCGGACTGGTCGGCATTCAAAAGCCCAAGGAACGGTTGAAAGCCTATCCGCATCAACTCTCTGGCGGGCAACGGCAACGGGTGATGATCGCCATGGCCCTGGCCTGCGAACCGGAGTTGCTGATCGCTGACGAGCCAACGACGGCGCTGGATGTGACTGTGCAGCGCAAGATCCTCTTGCTGCTCAAGTCCCTGCAACAGCGGCTCGGCATGTCGCTGCTGCTGATCAGCCACGACCTCAATCTGGTGCGCAGCATCGCGCAACGCGTGTGTGTGATGAAGGCCGGTGAGATTGTCGAGCAGGCCCCTTGCGAAACCCTGTTCACCGAACCCAAACACCCTTACAGCTGCGTGCTGTTGAATGCTGAGCCGGAAGGTGAAGCCCTGCCCCGTGACGAACACGAAAATGTGCTGGAGGTCGCTGACCTGCGCGTTGATTTCCAGGTCGGCGGCGGGTTGTTCAGGCGCAAGCAGTATCTGCGCGCTGTCGATGGCATCAGTCTGAATATTCAGCGCGGCAAGACCTTGGGCATTGTTGGCGAGTCTGGTTCGGGCAAGTCGACGCTGGGTCAGGCGATCCTGCGTTTGCTGGACTCCGAGGGCAGCATTCGTTTTCAGGGCGAAGCGCTGGACGGCCTCAATCAAAAGCAGCTGCGGCCGTGGCGGCGGCAGATGCAGGTAGTGTTTCAGGATCCGTTCGGCAGCCTCAGCCCGCGCATGTCGGTGGCACAGATCATCAGCGAAGGTCTCGAAGTGCATTGCGAGTCGACGGCCAATGAGTGCGATGAGCAAGTGATTCGCGTGCTCAGGGAAGTGGGGCTCGATCCGGAAAGCCGCCATCGCTACCCGCATGAATTTTCCGGCGGCCAACGCCAGCGCATCGCCATCGCCCGGGCCTTGGTGCTGAAACCGGCGCTGATCCTGCTCGATGAACCGACCTCGGCCCTCGACCGCACCGTACAGAAACAAGTGGTCGCCCTGCTCCGTGATTTGCAGGAAAAATACGGTTTGACCTATCTGTTCATCAGCCATGATCTGGCAGTGGTGCGCGCGTTGGCACACGACATGATCGTGATCAAGGACGGCCAGGTGGTAGAGCGTGGTGCCAGTCACGACGTGTTTGACAACCCGCAGCATCCCTACACCAGAGAGCTGTTGGCGGCGGCGCATCCGGGGTAGATTTTTTTCTGTTAATTCGCGGCGCGGCATTCGCGAGCAGGCTCGCTCCCACATTTGGAATGCAGGCCCCTGTGGGAGCGAGCCTGCTCGCGAATGGGCCGTCACAGGCAACAAACAATCAGGATCAGCCTCCATGAACACCACCGAAAGCCTCAAGGACTACCAACGGGTGCGCACCCTGGCGATCCGTTCGCTGTTCGAGATCATCGAGCAATCCAGCGAAGGCACGGTGATTGTTGACCGCGATGCGAATATCGTCTGGATGAACGAACGCTACGCCCGGCGCTTCGGTCTCGATTCAGCGGCAGGCGCTATCGGCAAACCCTGCGAAAGCGTGATCCCCGGCAGCCTGCTGCGCGAGGTGGTGCGCACCGGTCGGCCGATTCTGCTGGACATGCAGGACACGCCAAAGGAACCGCTGGTGGTGATGCGCCTGCCGATCCACGACGATGCCGGCAGCGTGATCGGCGCCATCGGTTTTGCCCTGTTCGACGAGTTGCGTACGCTGTCGCCGATGCTCAAGCGCTACCTGAGCATGCAGGAAGAACTGGCCTCGACGCGCTCGCTGCTACGTGCGCGGCAAACCAAATACAACTTTGCCCACTTCATCGGTACCAGCGCTGCCAGCCTTGAAGTCAAACGCCGTGCGCGCCGCAGTGCCAGCGCTGATTCGCCCGTCTTGTTGCTGGGAGAAACTGGTACCGGCAAGGAGTTACTCGCACAAGCCATTCACAGCGCCTCGCCCCGTGCGCACAAAGCCTTCGTCAGTATTAACAGCGCAGCAATTCCCGAGGCCCTGCTCGAGGCCGAGTTCTTTGGCACGGCACCCGGCGCCTTTACCGGCGCTGATCGCAAGGGCCGCACCGGCAAATTGCAGATCGCTCAGGGCGGCACGCTGTTTCTCGATGAGATCGGCGATATGCCGCTGCCCCTGCAAAGCAAACTGCTGCGCGTGTTGCAGGAAAAGGAGTTCGAGCCGGTCGGCTCCAACGAAGTGATACAGAGCGATGTGCGGGTAATCGCCGCGACTTCGACGGATTTGCAGGCTGCGATCAAGCGTGGCGAATTTCGCGCCGATTTGTACTACCGCCTCAACGTACTGCCGATCCAGGTGCCGCCGCTGCGTGAACGTCTCGATGATCTGCCGGCGCTGAGCGAGGCGATTCTCGAAGAACTGCGCAGCCAGCATGAACTGCACCGCGATGCGCTGGCGCTGTTAGGCCAGCATGCCTGGCCGGGCAACATCCGTGAGTTGCGCAATGTGCTGGAGCGGGCAGCGTTGCTCAGTGATGACTTGATGCTGACCGAGCAGGATATTCGCGGCGCGATTGGCACGTTTACTCCGGTTGAGCGGACGGCCGAGCCGAGCATGCAAGCCTCCGCTGGCGAGACATTTGCACAGGCGCGGGCGCGGTTTGATCGGCAGTTGATCGAGTCGACCCTGGCGCAATGCGCGGGGAAAGTGCCGGAGGCTGCGGTTCGGTTGGGGTTGGGGCGTTCGACGCTGTACAAGAAAATGGCTGCGCTGGGGATTGCCGAGTCTATATAAAGAGACAGCCGATCTCTCTTTTAAGACGAGAGCAAAAGCTTCGCGAGCAGGCTCGCTCCCACAGGGAGCCCGGTGTCAGCTGTGGGAGCGAGCCTGCTCGCGAAAGCGTCCTTCCAGCAACGAAAGTCTCTGATTAGAGACAATATCAATCCAAACATCTCTTTGAGAAGAATAATATCCATATATTTCAATAACTTGAGCTTCTGGCACAAATCTCGCTAACACCTCTCCACACCCGTTCCACCCACAAAAATAACAATCCTGGAGAGACACACCATGAGTGTGATCATTGCCTTGGCAGCCCTGACGCTGCTGATGCTCGCCGCCTACCGTGGCTACAGCGTCATCCTCTTTGCCCCGATCGCCGCCCTCGGCGCGGTCCTGCTCACCGATCCGTCCGCCGTTGCCCCTGCGTTCACCGGGGTGTTCATGGACAAGATGGTCGGTTTCATCAAGCTCTATTTCCCGGTATTCCTGCTCGGCGCGGTGTTCGGCAAGCTCATCGAATTGTCCGGTTTCTCGCGCTCGATCGTCGCCGCTGCGATTCGCCTGCTTGGCACCAGACAAGCGATGCTGGTGATCGTACTGGTCTGCGCCCTGCTGACGTATGGCGGCGTGTCGTTGTTCGTTGTGGTCTTCGCCGTTTACCCGTTTGCAGCGGAGATGTTCCGCCAGAGCAATATCCCCAAACGCTTGATCCCGGCGACCATTGCCCTGGGTGCATTCTCCTTCACCATGGACGCCCTGCCCGGCACGCCGCAGATCCAGAACATCATCCCCAGCACCTTCTTCAACACCACCGCATGGGCGGCGCCGTGGCTAGGTGTGATTGGCACAATCTTCGTGTTCTGCGCCGGCATGTTGTTTCTCCAGCGCCAACGCAACAAGGCACAGCGTGCCGGTGAAGGTTACGGCACTGAACTGCGCAACGAACCGGAAACCGCCGAAGACCTGAAGCTGCCCAACCCTTGGATTGCCCTGTCACCTTTGCTGGCCGTGGGCATCATGAACCTGCTCTTCACCCAGTGGATTCCGCAGTGGTACGGCAAGACTCACAGCCTCGCGCTGCCGGGCATGGCCGCGCCTGTCACTACCGAAATCGCCAAGCTCACGGCGATCTGGGCGGTGCAGGCGGCGTTGCTGGTAGGCATCCTCATGGTGCTGGCGTTCGGCTTTAAGGCGATTAAAAGCAAGCTCGCCGAAGGCAGCAAAAGCGCAGTCAGCGGTGCCTTGCTGGCGGCGATGAACACGGCGTCTGAATACGGCTTTGGTGCAGTGATCGCTTCGCTGCCGGGTTTCCTCGTGCTGGCCGACTGGCTCAAGCAGATTCCCAATCCGTTGGTCAACGAAGCGATCACCGTGACGCTGCTGGCGGGCATCACCGGTTCGGCCTCGGGCGGCATGAGCATTGCGCTGGCGGCGATGTCCGAGCAGTTCATCAGCGCGGCGCACGCGGCGAATATTCCGCTGGAGGTGCTGCACCGCGTGGCCGCGATGGCCAGTGGCGGCATGGACACCCTGCCGCACAACGGCGCGGTAATTACCTTGCTGGCGGTGACCGGACTGACCCACCGCGAAGCCTATAAAGACATTTTCTGTATTACGCTGATCAAGACCCTGGCGGTTTTCGTGGTGATCGGCACTTTCTACGCCACTGGCATTGTGTGAGGTATTCATGACCACTCTTTCCGGCAAGACAGCCTTGGTAACCGGCTCCACCAGCGGCATCGGCCTGGGCATCGCGCTGACTCTCGCGAAAGCCGGCGCCAACCTGATTCTCAATGGCTTCGGCGACGCCTCGAAAGTGATCGCCGACGTCGCTCAGTACGGCGGCAAGGTCGGCCATCATCCCGCCGATGTCAGCGACCCGGCGCAGATTGCCGACATGGTCGCCTACGCCGAGCGCGAGTTTGGCGGGGTCGACATTCTGGTCAACAACGCGGGGATTCAGCACGTTGCGGCGGTAGAAGAGTTTCCTGTTGAGCGCTGGGATTCGATCATCGCGATCAACCTGTCATCGGTATTCCACAGCACCCGTTTGAGCCTGCCGGGAATGCGCCGCAAGAACTGGGGACGCATCATCAATATCGCTTCGGTGCATGGGCAGGTGGGCTCCACCGGCAAAGCCGCGTACGTCGCCGCCAAGCATGGCGTGATCGGCCTGACCAAAGTGGTCGGGCTGGAAACTGCGACCAGTCAGGTGACTTGTAACGCGATCTGCCCTGGCTGGGTGTTGACGCCGCTGGTGCAGAAGCAGATCGATGATCGCGCCGCCAAGGGCGTCGATCCGCAGCAGGCGCAGCATGATCTGTTGGCGGAAAAACAGCCGTCGCTGGAGTTCGTCACACCGCAGCATCTGGGTGAGCTGGTGCTGTTCTTGTGCAGTGAAGCCGGCAGCCAGGTGCGCGGCGCGGCGTGGAATATTGATGGTGGGTGGTTGGCACAATAAACATCTGGCCATTGTGGGAGCGAGCCTGCTCGCGAATGCGGTGTATCAGGCACAGTTCGGGATACTGACACAACGCTTTCGCGAGCAGGCTCGCTCCCACCGGGGATGATCTCCCTGGCCTGTACGAATCAGACAAGAAGAGGCAAACCCATGTCCGATATCCTCTGGCAACCCGACGCCCAGCGTATCGCCCGTTCTCGTATGGACGTCTTCCGGCGCGAGATCAATCACCGGCATTCGCTACACCTCGACGACTATCCCGCCCTGCACCAATGGAGCATCAATCAGCGCCCGGCGTTCTGGCAGGCGATCGTCGATTTCTTCGACATCCGCTTTCGCACTCAGCCCGACGCCGTCTTGCGTGAAGGTGCAGAGATGCCCAGCGCCGAGTGGTTCCCGGGCGCGACGTTGAATTTTGCTGAACACCTGCTGCGCCGTCGCGATGATGCCGTGGCGGTGGTTGCTGTGGCGGAGAACGGCCAGCGCGAACAACTGACCTGGGCCGAACTGGCCGAGCACGTCGCCGGTTTCCAGGCCAGCCTGCGCGCGGCCGGCGTGGCTCAAGGCGATCGTGTAGCCGCGTGCATGCCAAATACCTGGCAAACCCTGGTGGCGATGCTGGCTACCACCAGTCTCGGCGCAATCTGGTCATGCTCGTCGCCAGACTTCGGCACCCATGGCGTGATCGATCGCTTCGGCCAGATCGAACCGAAAGTGCTGCTTACCTGCGCCGGTTATCAATATGCCGGGAAAACCCTCGATCAGACTGCCAAGCTCAACGAAATCCTGGCACAGCTGCCCTCGCTACAGCAGTTGATCATCGTGCCCTACGCCCGTGCGCAAGCGCGTGTCGAGGAATATCAAACCCAGGGCGACGTCGCCTTGTGGGAAGACTTCTATCAACCTGGCGGCCAACCGGATTTCACCCCGGTACCGTTCAATCATCCGCTCTACGTTTTGTACTCAAGCGGCACCACCGGCGTGCCGAAATGCATTGTCCACGGCACCGGCGGCGTGCTGCTGCAACATGTCAAGGAGCACGGGTTGCATTGCGACCTCGGCCCCGGTGATCGCCTGTTCTACTACACGACCTGCGGCTGGATGATGTGGAACTGGCTGGTTTCAGCGCTCGCGGTTGGCAGCGCCGTGGTGCTCTACGACGGCTCGCCGTTTTATCCGGACCATCAGCGCTTGCTCGATCTGATCGACGATGAACGCATCAGCGTGTTTGGCACCAGTCCGAAATTCCTCGCGACGCTGGAAAGCAGCGGCGCCAGGCCCCGCGAAAGTCATGACTTGAGCAGTTTGAAAACCCTGCTGTGCACGGGCTCGGCTTTGTCACCGCAAAGCTACGATTTCGTTTACCGCGACGTCAAAACCGATGTGTGCCTGGCCTCGATGTCCGGTGGCACCGACATCGTCTCGTGCTTCGTCAATGGCAACCCGCTGTCAGCGGTACGTCGCGGAGAAATCATGGGCAAGAGCCTGGGCATGGCCGTCGAGGTGTGGAACGACGCTGGCCAACCGGTGATCGGCGAGAAAGGTGAGCTGGTCTGCACACGGCATTTCCCGGCAATGCCGATCGGTTTGTGGAATGACGCGGAGGGCACAAAACTGCGCGAGTCCTATTTCAGCCTGTTTCCCGGCGTCTGGGCGCAGGGTGATTATGCCGAGCAGTTGGCGCACGGCGCGATGATGATCCATGGGCGTTCGGATGCGGTGTTGAACCCGGGCGGCGTGCGTATCGGCACGGCGGAAATCTATCGTCAGGTCGAGAAAATCAGCGAAGTGCTGGACAGCGTCGCCATCGGCCAGCAGTGGCAGGATGATGTGCGTGTCGTGCTGTTCGTGCGTTTGCGCGATGGCGTCGAACTCGATCAAGGGCTTGAGCAGCGAATTCGCGAGGTGATCCGCGCCAATACCACGCCGAGGCATGTCCCGGCGCGGATCGTTGCAGTGACGGACATACCGCGCACCATCAGCGGCAAAGTCGTGGAACTGGCCGTGCGTAATGTGGTGCACGGCGAACAGGTCAAGAACACTGATGCGCTGGCCAATCCCGAAGCGCTGGAACAGTTTCGGGACCGGCCGGAGCTTGTTGATTGAAAACGGCATTGGCGCCTCCATCCAACAGGTTGGCGGCAGTGCTTTTCATCAGCGAGGTTTGTTCAGGGTAATGACGATTGGCTCGCCAATGGCCTTGCCTGCATTGGCGTCGAGTGCGCCGCGCAGGATCGTCATGTTTTCATCGAAGGTAGCTTTATCGGTAGCCAACTGACTCAACAGCGAGGTTGCCAAGGCCAGCGAGTCGGCGTTTTCGAAGGCTCTGGACGGCGCGTGGCAGTCTGTCCCGGTGTCCGACTCACGCAGGCAGCCGGCAGCCAGATTCAGCAGTTCCGTCACGTCCAGGCGCTGGCCATCGTCACTTGTGTGCACGGCGTCGCTGGCATAGCCGACATCATCGGTTTGCGCACTGGCGTGGAACAGCTCATGAATCAGGTCGTCGGCAACCACGTCGTGGTTGAAGCCCATGCTGACGAAATGTCTGTTGAGGTTTTTTGTATAGACCTGCACAAACGCGATGTCGGCGCCTTGTTCTGACCCCGCGTCTTTCCAGCGTTGGTAATTGTCCGCATCGAACGATGCCAGGGTGTCGTTGATCTTGAGCCCGTCCAGAACCATGTTGCTCAAGGAAAAACCGGCGAAATCGAAACGAATCAAACGCAGGTAGTTCACCAGGCGATCAGTGGATATCTGTGAGGCACTGCCGAACACGATCTTCATCAGTGACTCGCGATCGCGTTTGAAATCATGACGGTTGAAGACTTCGATCGCGTTATCGATCTTGGCCCGCGCGCGCGGCAGACTTCGCTCGATAAACTTGCGCGTATAGCTGAGCGGCAATGTGCGTGGCGAATAGGGTAACTGCACCGGGGCGTGATACGCGAAACCATCCAGGGGCTGGCCCCAGAGGTTGCCGCGTCGGTTCAGTGCGTACCATTTGTCACCACGGCGGGCAGCAAGTACGCCAACGGCATCAGCGGTTGCGCGGGGTCGCCAGCTCCCCAGCCCCAGTTGCACATTATCGGCAGCCTCCAGCAGATCCCAGGATTGCCGGCGGCCACTGATCTTGTGCAACTGCCCACTGGCTTTGAGGATCAGGTCGTGACTGTTTTTATTGAACCGCAACAACCCTTTGTGCAGCAGTTTGCCGCCCGCTTGCAGGCCGGATGGCACACCGTCGAACGGATTGAAAAGTGAAATGCCCGAAGTCAGCGCCAGGCGGGTGAAGCGCGCGGCTTTGGCCGTCGTGGAAATAGCCTTGGCGCAAATGCTCAGCGCCTTCGAGCTGGCGCCAGCGACGGTTCCCACGAGACCGATGCCATCCATCAGACATCCGTAAAACCCGTCGACCATTTTGTTGTGGTCGCCCGAAACGATGTCCTCGATGCATTTCTTGAACGGAACCAGCAGGTCGATGAAGTAAGTCAGCAGTCGCTCACCCTCTTCTTTGGAAAGTTCCAGTGGAGTCGGTATGCGCACGAGTTCTCTTAGTTCGCTCCTGTTCAAAAACGGACGGTTATTCACCAGAAATTCAGCGATGCGCGCGATCGCCGGATCATTGAATTTCTGATAGAAGCCCGGCTTCAGTTCCGAAGACTGCATCGGCGCTGCAAGTTCACCGAAGTAATCGATGATCGCCATGCTGCTGGTAACCGAAGTGTCTTCGGCCGCTGCATGGGTATAGCGTTTGATGTTTAACGGCAGGCGTTGAGTTGCGGTGCGAGTCAGGGGCAGCGTCATGTTGGCGCTGGCACTGATCCGCGAACGTTGCAGGAACTTGCGCTCGCGTTTGATGAGAGCTCCCAGCGCATCATTTTTTCGGGTTTCTGCACGCGAGGTGAATAACTCATAACAGAGCTCGGCGTTTTCATGTGACGCATACATCACTATGCCGAAACGTCCTGTGGCGGCATCCCGGCTTTGCAGCGTCTCTTGTTCAAGGCCAATACCGAGGGGGCCGCCGGCCCGACGCGTGACGACATAGACGGCAGATTCGCGCACAGTGAAAAAGTTGATGCCTGCATTCATGAATATCTGCAGATCGGCTTCCGGCATCTGCGCCAGAGCCAGTTTTACAGCGGACAGCATGCCGCTGTTCAACGCCTTGAAATGCGCAGCCAACTGCCGGTCCAGCTCAAGCTCGCAGGAGTCCAGTTTGAGTAATCCCGGATAACGCGTGTACAGGCTGATACCCGACGGATTGTAATCAATGGCGGGAAGAAGAAGCCCTTGATTCACCAGGCGTACGGTGCGTCTGTCCCATTCACCGGTAGCCATGTCTCCCGATTGATGCAGATCGACCATTGACATGACTTGCTGCCCGCCTTGCTCGGAAAGCGCTTTCTCGTCGAGGGTGTCGCAACCTGGCGCGGCTTTTTTCAATTGAGTCCGGGCTATTTCTGCACGATTGGGCAACGGGGTCGAGAACGCACGGGCTACCTGCGCGAATTGCTCCGAATGTCGCTCGAAGGCATCAAGTGCAAGCCGTGTACTGGCCTCCTCTGATTGTTCGAGCTCAGTCCTGGCGATAATCCGGTTCAGCAATGCCCAATCGACAATCGGGTCGATCATCGCCAGATCGCGCAGATGTTTCTGCGCTTCACTGACTGCCTCCAGCTCGCCATAGGCAATGATCTGCGCATAGGTCATGACTCGCGAAGCTCCAGCCTTTGCCGCTTCAACCAGCGCAACCGCACGAGTAAGGTTGATCCAGGCGATCGAGCCGAGCGTAACCGTGGCCGGCACTTCAATGACCAGAAACTCCGGCGCGTTGCGAGCCAGAAGCAGATGGGCGACCAGGGGCGACAGCTCCGGATCAATCCAGCGCTTGTTGCGAACAAACTCGACGTACTCGTCGCGAATTTCTGAAGGATGACGTTCAAGATTGCCGGGCGAATACAGATCGCAGCGGTTGATTGAGTGACTGTTGCCAATGGATGGATCGAGATCAAGCAACACTGCGGTTATCAACAATTGGTGAAGGGTATTTGCGCAGACCGCTTGTCCCTCATTAACGCCATACCAATTCAGTTCTTTCAAATAACTGCCAGCGAGCGCCAGCGCGATTGGATGTTCGACGCATTCGGCAATGCGCTGCGCTGCGTTTTCAGCGGATATAGCGGCGCGGCCGGAGACGTTGTACAGAGCGGTCAGTAATTTGCGTTTGGGCATCAACTTCGCCGTGGCCTTGCGAATCTCCGAGAACTGCTCTTCAGATAGTGCTGCCAATACATCATCGGTCGTTTGAAAGTGCTCCCAGTAATCCCCGGGCTCTTTTACTTCAGGCGCAAACCTGAACAAACCGAGCAGATTCCTGACCTTGGCATTATTGTCAGGCAAGTCGATGTCATGAAACTTGAACCATTGATCGAGAGTGACATCCAGATCAGGCCATATGAAACCACCGGCTACATCTGCTATATCCGCAATCACCATCAACGCAGATCGTGTCGGCTGACTGAATTCAAAGTGACGCGCCGCGACCAGATCCACCCAACCTCTGTCGGCGCGGACTTCCATCTTGCCCTCTGCCGACACTCGTAGCAGTCCGTCATGATCGCGCGCCTCTTCGCGGGCAAGTGCGCCGACGACAGGGCCAGTTTCGAGCAACTCCGCAAGCAGAAGCCTGCCGGGGTTATAAATATCGTGAAGTGAAGAGCCCTGCTGCAGTTCTACTTCACGCGCATACCAGTTGATTATTTGATCGTCGCTGTATTCATCCAGCGCTTGCTCAAGATGAGCCAATACCTGCTCACGTTCCATCGCATCTGCTGCGGATTGATATTGCCAGCCTGCCAAAGTAACTTTTGCAGGGCGGAATATCTTGTCTTTCTTCAAGTCAATCATTAAAAGCCTCATCAAACCAACTAGCTGACCATTCAGCCTGATGAGGTTTTATCCAGTTCAACGCCAGCGATCCATAGGTTAAATATAAAGCAGTGTTGCGACATGCAACTTGAATCCCTGCAAGCTACTCGTCAGTCGATCAAACCCCATTCTCCTGAAGTTGAATCGCCCGCGCCTTTTTGATCGCCCTGAAGTTTGATTCGCAACTTCAGGTTATTCACCGAATCGGCATTCTTCAGTGCTTCCTGCTCGCTGATTGCGCCTTCTGCATACAACGCAAACAGTGCCGCGTCAAATGTCTGCATACCGAGTTCGGCTGACTTTTCCATCATCGGCTTGAGTTCTTCGAACTGGCCACGTCGGACCAGATCAGCGATGGTCGGCGTACCCAGAAGAATTTCAACTGCCGCGCGCCTTTGCCCATCGACAGTGCGGAGCAGACGCTGCGAAACACAGGCTTTCAAGTTGTTGCCCAATGTCTGCAAGAGCTGATCACGCTTTTCCTCGGGAAACATATTGATGATGCGATCCAGTGCCTGATTGGCGTTCGTCGCATGGAGCGTCGACAGGACAAGATGGCCGGTGTCGGCAAACGACAGCGCATGTTCCATGGTTTCGCGGTCACGGATCTCACCGATCAGTACGACGTCCGGAGCTTGGCGCAGAGTGTTCTTCAAAGCCGCATGAAAGCTTCGGGTATCGACGCCGACTT
>NZ_RAZO01000152.1:5061-17705 GCF_004307535.1 Pseudomonas sp. Sample_9 | reverse complement strand
AGCAGCTGCCGTACTTCGACATCCTCGGCCTGTTCCAGGTGGAAAAGGTCGGTTATCAAGGGCAGATCCTGCCGATCCTGATGGCAGCCTATGTGATGAGCGTCATAGAGAAATGGTTGCGCGCGCGAGTGCCCAACGCCGTGCAGTTGCTGGTGGTGCCGATCACCACCATCGTTGTCACTGGCGTGCTGGCGCTGGCGATCATCGGCCCGGTGACCCGGCATATCGGCATCTATATCACCGAAGGGCTGGTGATGCTGTTCGATCTGGCGCCGTTGGTGGGCGGTCTGATTTTCGGCCTGCTTTATGCGCCCCTGGTGATCACCGGCATGCACCACATGTTCCTCGCCGTGGACCTGCAATTGATCTCGAGCCAGGGCGGCACTTTCATCTGGCCGATGATTGTCATGTCCAATCTGGCGCAGGGCAGTGCGGCACTGGCGGTTTTCTGGATGACGCGCAATGCGCGGGACAAGAGCATGGCTTCGACCTCGGCAATTTCTGCGTATTTCGGCATCACTGAGCCGGCGATGTTCGGCGTCAATTTGCGCTACAAATTTCCGTTTTACGCCGCGCTGGCCGGTTCGGCGCTAGGTTGCATGTTCCTCTCGCTGAACAAGATCCAGGCTTCGGCCATTGGCGTCGGTGGCCTGCCCGGTTTCATCTCGATCATTCCGCAGTTCATCCCGATGTTCGTCATCGGGATGCTGATCGCCATGCTCGTGCCGTTTGCCCTGACCTGCGTGCTGAGCATGAAGATTGTCCGTCCGGGTTACCGGGTCGCGTGAAGTCGAACTGCAGGAGCTGCCGGAGGCTCGGGCCGCGATCGGACGATCCTTTGATCCTGCCTTTCAAAATCGAAAGATCGCAGCCTCCGGCAGCTCCTACCGACATCGTAAAATTCAAGAGGAAAATCCGCCATGCAAGACTGGCAACGTTCGGTGATCTATCAGATCTACCCGAAGAGCTTTCACAGCCATGCGGGCAACGCCACTGGCGATCTGCTCGGCATCGTCGCCAAGCTCGATTACCTGCAATGGCTGGGGGTCGATTACCTGTGGGTCACGCCATTTCTGCGCTCGCCGCAGCGCGATAACGGCTACGACATCAGCGACTACTACGCGGTCGATCCTAGCTACGGCAGCATGGCCGACTGTGAGCTGCTGATTGCCGAAGCGGGAAAACGCGGGATCAAGCTGATGCTCGATATCGTGGTCAACCACACCTCGATCGAGCACGTCTGGTTCCAGCAGGCGCGCAGCAGCCTCGACAATCCTTACCGCGACTTCTATATCTGGCGCGACCAGCCGAACAACTGGGAATCCAAGTTCGGCGGTTCGGCCTGGGAATACGAAGCGCAGACCGGCCAGTATTACCTGCACCTGTTTGACCACACCCAGGCCGACCTCAATTGGGACAACCCCAAAGTCCGCGACGAGGTGTTCAAAATGATGCGCTTCTGGCGCGACAAGGGTGTGGGTGGTTTTCGTCTGGACGTGATCAACCTGATCTCGAAACCGGCGGATTTCCCCGAGGACGACAGCGATGGTCGGCGCTTCTACACCGATGGGCCTAACGTGCATGCGTACTTGCAGGAGATGCACCGTGAAGTCTTCGAAGGGCATGAGCTGATCAACGTCGGCGAGATGTCCTCGACCCGCCTCGAACACTGCATCCGCTACTCCAATCCGCAGTCGAAAGAATTGTCGATGACCTTCAACTTTCATCACTTGAAGGTCGATTACCCGAACCTGCAGAAGTGGGTCCGCGCCGATTTCGACTTCCTCCAGCTCAAGCAGATTCTCTCCGACTGGCAGACCGGCATGCAGGCGGGCGGCGGCTGGAATGCGCTGTTCTGGTGTAACCACGATCAGCCTCGCGTGGTCTCGCGGTTCGGCAATGACGGCGAATACCGCGAGCTGTCGGCGAAGATGCTCGGCACCGCGTTGCATTTTCTACAGGGCACGCCCTTCGTTTATCAGGGCGAAGAATTGGGAATGACCAATCCGGGGTTCGAGAGCATCGAGCAATACCGTGATGTCGAGACCCTGAATATCTTTCGCCTCAAGCGTGAAGCCGGGGCAAGCGACCTCGACAACATGGCGGCGATCATGCAGAAGTCCCGCGACAACGGGCGCACGCCGATGCACTGGCACGCCGGGCACAACGCCGGTTTCACTCGCGGCGAACCGTGGATCGGCGTGCCGGCCAATGCCGCGCAGATCAACGTCGCGCATCAGTTGCACGACCCGGAATCGGTGCTGCATCACTATCGGCGCCTGATCGCTTTGCGCCGCACTGAAGCGTTGATCTCCGATGGCATCTATCGCCAGTTGTTGCCGGAGCATCCACAGGTCTGGGCGTACCTGCGCGAGGGGACGGGAGAACGCTTGTTAGTGGTGAACAACTTCTATGGCACTGCCTGTGAGGTCGAGCTACCGGCGCTGATCGACGAAGCCCAGGAGCAGCGCTTGTTGATCAGCAACTACCCGGACTGTCCGCAACGCACGCGGTTACTGCAGTTGCGACCTTACGAATCCTTCGTGCTGCACCTGACCGACCCCTGATTTTTTAACTGAATAACAACCTTTGAAAAAACACGCAGAACGCTGCGCGGGGGATTTGTGCGCGCTGAATTCCTGCAACCACACAATAAAAACAACGGGTGGCATATATGAGAGCAACCATAAATTACAGTCTGGCAATCGCGGGGATTTGTCTGGCAATGCCCACGTCATCACATGCGCTGGAGTTCGGCGGCTATCTGCGCAGCGGTGTCGGTACTTCGGTCAACAGCGGCAGCCAGTCCTGTTTCCAGTTACCCGGCGCGCAGACCAAATATCGCCTCGGTAACGAGTGCGAGCAGTACGGCGAGCTCGAGCTGCGCCAGGATCTGTACACCCTCGACGACGGCTCGGTGCTGAGCGTCGACGGCATGGCCTCGCTGTATAACCGCTACGACCGCAGCCTGACGTTCAAGGAAGACAACGGCTCGATTCGTTTGCCGCAGGCGTATGCGCAATGGTCGGCGATGCCCGCGCTCAACGGCGGTTCGCTGTGGGCAGGGCGGCGCTACTACAAACGTAACGACATCCACATCTCCGATTTCTATTACTGGAACCAGAGCGCCACCGGCGGCGGCATCGAAGACGTGTTGATTGGCGGCCTGAAATACAGCTACGCGTTTTCGCGCAAGGACAACCTTTACCAAAAGGATTACATCAACCGCCATGACTTCAATGTCGGCGGTTTCAACAGTAACCCGGGCGGTGAACTGGAGTTCGGCCTGAGTTACATCGACAAGCCCGGCAGCCGCGATGCCCACCGTGGCTGGGCGATCACCACCCAGCATGTGCAGCAGGACTTTTTCGGTGGCAAGAACAAACTGGCGCTGCAATACGGCGAAGGGCCGGGCACCGGATTGGGCTATACCGGTAACGTCAGGCTTGATGACCGCAACAAGAGCTATCGCATCGTCGAGTTCTTCGACTGGCAACTGACGCCACGTTTTGGCGGACAATTGCAGGCGGTGTATCAGAAGGATATTCGTCAGGGCGGCGCCGGCCAGAACTGGCTGTCACTCGGCGTGCGCCCGGCCTATGCGCTGAGCGAGCAGTTCAAACTGGTGACCGAACTGGGGCACGATCAGGTCGAGGCGGCGGACGGCACGCGCAAGCTGAGCAAGTTCACCTTCGCGCCGACTTGGTCACCCAAAGGCCCGGAATTCTGGGCGCGGCCCGAGGTGCGTCTGTATTACACCTATGCCAGCTGGAACCAGGCAGCCAAGCGTGCCGCCAACCTGTTGGCCAAAGGCTCGGCACTGTCCGACACGGGCACCTTCGGCAACGCGCGGCACGGCGCCAATGTCGGCTTGCAGGTTGAATACTGGTGGAAATAAGCAAAGCGGCTGCGACCGCTCATTCAATCAATACAAGCTCAGGTGATGTCATGGCCACACCCCAACAATTGCAGCTGCTGGCTCCTTTATCCGGCGTGCTGATGGCGCTGGACCAGGTGCCCGACCCGGTGTTTGCCGGGCGGATCATCGGCGACGGTTTGTGCATCGACCCGACTTCGTCAACGCTCTGCGCACCGTTGGCCGGTGTGGTCAGCGATGTGCAGGCCAGCGGGCACGCGCTCACCATCACCAGTGACGCGGGTGTGCAGGTGTTGATGCATATCGGCCTGGACACGGTGAATCTCGCCGGCAAAGGTTTCACCCGTCGCGTTGAAGCGGGGCAGCGGGTCGAAGCGGGGCAGGCGCTGATCGACTTCGATGCTGACTACATTGCCCTGCACGCGCGCAGTTTGTTGACCTTGATGCTGGTGGTCAGCGGCGAGCCGTTCGATTCGCTCGTTGGCTCAACCGGGTTGGTCGAGGTGGGCCAGCCAGTGCTGGACGTCGTGGTCGGCGCAGCCGCCAGCGAAAACACAGCGCCGGTGCCGGGCGATGCGGTGTTCTCGCAGCCGATCAACTTGCCCAATCCCAACGGTCTGCACGCTCGGCCGGCGGCAGTATTTGCCCAAGCGGCCAAAGCATTTTCAGCGGCCATCCATCTGCACAAGCTGCAAGCGCAAGCCAACGGCAAATCATTGGTGGCAATCATGGCTTTGCAAACGGCCCATGGCGACAGTGTGCAGGTCAGCGCCGAAGGTGAAGATGCCGTAGCCGCCGTCGAAGCGCTGGGCCGATTGCTGAGCGAAGGCTGCGGCGAAGCGGTGACAGCGCCCGCACCGGTCGAAGCCGATGCGGCAGAAATGCCGAACATCCTGCGCGGTGTCTGCGCCTCGCCCGGTTCGGCGTTGGGCCAAGTCATGCAGATCGTCGAAGCGTCGCTTCTGGTCAACGAGTTCGGCGCCGAGCCGCCAAATGAACTGGAGGCGTTGAGCCAGGCCCTGATCGAAGCCGACATGGCCCTGCAACATCTGCGCGACACCGCCAGCGGCCTAGCGCAGGCGGAGATCTTCAAGGCGCATCAGGAGCTGCTGGCCGACCCGAGCCTGCTGGATCAGGCCCATGCCTTGATCGATGAAGGCAAAAGCGCAGCGTTTGCCTGGAAAACCAGCACCGATGCAACGGCGGCGATGTTTCGCTCGCTGGGCAATGCCTTGCTGGCTGAGCGCGCGGCGGATCTGGATGATGTCGGCCAGCGCGTGCTGAAGCTGATCCTCGGTGTCCACGAGCAGACGCTGGAGTTGCCGAACGACACCATTCTGATCGCCGATCAACTGACTCCTTCACAAACTGCCGGGCTCGATACGCGCAAAGTGCTTGGGTTTGCCACCGTTGGCGGCGGCGCCACCAGCCATGTCGCGATCCTCGCGCGGGCCTGTGGCTTGCCGGCGATCTGTGGCATGCCATTGCAAATGCTCGGGCTCGGCAACGGCACGCGGGTGCTGCTCGATGCCGACAAAGGCGAATTGCAGTTGCACCCGGACGCCGAGTCCATTGATCAATTGCGCACGCGGCATGCGCAACAGCGCCAGCGTCATCAGCAGGAACTGGCCCAGGCCAGCGAGGCGGCCTGTACCCGTGACGGTCAGCACATCGAAGTCACCGCCAACGTTGCCTCGCAGGGCGAAACCGCTCAGGCCATGGAGCTGGGCGCGAATGGCGTGGGGCTGCTACGTTCGGAATTTCTCTACCTGGGTCGCCAGCAAGCGCCAAGCCATGACGAACAGGTGGCCACTTACAGCGCCATCGCCCGCACCATCGGGCCGGCGCACAATCTGGTGGTGCGCACCCTCGATGTCGGTGGCGACAAACCGCTGGCATATGTGCCGATGGACAGCGAAACCAATCCTTTCCTCGGCCTGCGCGGCATTCGTCTGTGCCTTGAGCGACCGCAACTGTTGCGTGAGCAATTTCGCGCCGTGCTGGCCTGCTCGGAGCTGACGCGTCTGCACATCATGTTGCCGATGGTCAGCAATCTTGCCGAGCTGCGTTCGGCCAGGCAGATCCTCGAGCAGGAGGCGCGGGTGCTGGGACTGATGCACTTGCCGAAACTGGGGATCATGATCGAAGTGCCTGCCGCTGCGCTGATGGCCGATGTGCTGGCACCGCACGTGGACTTTTTCTCCATCGGCACCAACGATCTCACCCAATACACCCTGGCCATGGACCGTGATCATCCGCGCCTGGCCAGCCAGGCGGACAGCTTTCACCCTGCGGTGCTGCGCCTGATCGCGATGACGGTGAAGGCTGCGCATGCCCACGGCAAATGGGTCGGCGTCTGCGGCGCCATGGCGTCTGAACGCCTTGCGGTACCGTTGCTGCTGGGGCTGGGTGTGGATGAGCTGTCGGTGAGCGTGCCGTTGATTCCGGCGATCAAGTCGGCGGTGCGCGAGGTGAATCTGGCCGACTGTCGAATCATCGCCGAACAGGTCTCGAACCTGGAAAGCGCTGGCGATGTGCGCGAAGCCTTGCAGCGCTTTCATGAGGCCAACATCGCTGCCTCGCCGGTTATGGAGAATTGAACATGTTCGACAAATTGCAGCAGGCATTCTGGAAAGCACTGACGCCGGATCTGGTCCCGGATGAGGTGAAAGCCGTCGCCGAACCGGTTGCCGGCTTGAGCGCTGAGATTGTTGCGGCGCTGGGGGGTGTGGATAACCTCAAGTCGCAGCAACCGCTGGCGCTGACCCGGGTGCGGGTGACGTTGCATGACGAGGCACGGGTCGACCGTCAGGCCCTGAGTGTGGCCGGTGTGGCAGGCGTCATGCCGCTTGAGGGCGGCGTGCTGCACCTGATTACCGGGCTGCGCGCATAAGGCCGACAAGACGTGCGGCCGCAGGTCGCCCTTACTGTTTCTCAACTGCGGGTGTATCGTATTCGCCTTTTTGCGGATCCCTCGGGGTCCGTCGCTGATACGTGAGGTAGTTGAGTTCATGTCCTTTACCCGTCGCCAAATCCTCGGTGGCCTGGCCGGTCTTGTTGTCGTTGGCGTGGGCGCGGGAGGCGCGTCGCGTTACTGGCTGGGCAAGATGGCCGACGCCGAGGCCGGCCACGATTATGAACTGATCGCCGCGCCGCTCGACGTCGAGCTGGTGCCGGGGCACAAGACCGAGGCCTGGGCGTTCGGCCCGTCGGCACCGGGCACCGAGTTGCGTGTACGCCAGGGTGAATGGCTGCGGGTGCGTTTCATCAATCACCTGCCGGTGGCGACCACCATCCACTGGCACGGCATCCGCCTGCCGCTGGAAATGGACGGCGTGCCTTATGTGTCGCAACTGCCGGTATTGCCGGGCGAATACTTCGACTACAAATTCCGCGTGCCGGACGCCGGCAGCTATTGGTATCACCCGCATGTCAGCAGCAGCGAGGAACTGGGGCGCGGGCTGGTCGGGCCGCTGATCATCGAAGAACGCGAGCCGACCGGCTTCAAGTACGAGAAAACCCTGAGCCTGAAGAACTGGCACATCGACGAGCAAGGCCAGTTCGTCGAATTCAGCATCCCCCGCGAAGCGGCCCGTGGCGGTACCGCCGGGCGCCTGTCGACGATCAATGGTGTGCCGCTGCCGGTGATTGATCTGCCGGCCGGGCAGATCACCCGGGTGCGTTTGCTCAATCTCGACAACACCCTGACCTATCGCATCAATATTCCTGGCGTCGAAGCGAAGATCTACGCGCTGGATGGCAACCCTGTCGAGCCACGACCATTGGGCAAGGAATACTGGCTCGGCCCTGGCATGCGCATTTGCCTGGCGATCAAGGCGCCGGCGGCCGGTGAAGAGTTGTCGCTGCGCAACGGCCCGGTGCGCCTGGGCACGCTGCGGTCAGTCGCCAACACCGACGCGCCGACGGACTGGCCGAAAGCCTTGCCGGCAAACCCGGTGGCCGAGCCGGATCTGGCCAATGCGGAGAAACTCAACTTCAATTTCGAATGGGTCGGCTCGGTGTCGGTCAACGTCGACAACGGCAAGCCGCCGAGCCTCTGGCAGATCAACGGCAAGGCCTGGGACATCACCGACAAGACCTGTGCTGACCGACCGATCGCCAGCCTGAAACTGGGCCAGAGCTATATTTTCGAATTGAAGAACATGACCCAGTACCAGCACCCGATCCACCTGCACGGCATGAGCTTCAAGGTGATCGCATCGAACCGGCACAAAGTCATTCCGTATTTCACCGACACCTATCTGCTGGGCAAGAACGAGCGTGCGCAAGTGGCGCTGGTGGCGGATAACCCGGGGGTGTGGATGTTCCACTGCCATGTCATCGACCACATGGAAACCGGCCTGATGGCCGCGATCGAGGTGAAATGATGCGCCAGATCCGCCCGGCGGCGATCATCGACCGCAGCCGCGACCGCGACTTCATGCGCGAAGCCCTGACCCTCGCCGCACAGGGCGCCGCCCTCGGTGAGGTGCCGGTGGGCGCGGTGCTGGTGCAGGATGGCGCTATCATCGGTCGCGGCTTCAATTGCCCGATCAGCACCAGCGATCCGAGTGCCCATGCGGAAATGGTCGCGATCCGCGCCGCTGCGCAGGCAGTGGATAACTATCGCCTGCCGGGCAGTACGCTGTACGTGACGCTGGAACCGTGCAGCATGTGCGCCGGGTTGATCGTGCATTCGCGGGTGGCGCGGGTGGTGTATGGCGCGCTGGAACCCAAGGCGGGAATTGTGCAGAGCCAGGGGCAGTTTTTTACCCAGGGCTTTTTGAATCACCGGGTGTTGTATGAGGGCGGGGTGCTGGCTGAAGAATGTGGTGCGGTGCTGACCGAGTTTTTCCGCGCCAGACGCACCAAAAGCCCCTCACCCTAACCCTCTCCCAGAGGGAGAGGGGACCGACCGAGTTGGATGGACCAAATCCGCCGACCTGAAATACCGAGTCGGATGCAAGTTTGGAAAGCTCAACAATCAGCTCCCTCTCCCTGGGGAGAGGGCTGGGGTGAGGGGTAGGCCCACCACGGTCATGGGAAAATACGCTTACTTCCTGGCGACGATAACCGCCCGCATCGGCGCCGGCAGCCCTTCAATGGTTTTGCTGTGATCCTCGGGATCCAGAAAATCGCTCAGCGATTGATACTTCATCCACTCCGTCCCGCGCTGTTCCTCCACTGTCGTGGTGCTGACATCCACGCAGCGAATATCGCTGAACCCGGCCCGACGCAGCCACAATTCCAGCGCCGGCACCGACGGTAAAAACCACACGTTGCGCATCTGCGCGTAGCGATCTTCCGGCACCAGCACCTGGTGCTTGTCGCCTTCGACCACCAGGGTTTCCAGCACCAGTTCCCCACCCTTGACCAGGCAATCCTTCAGCGCCAGCAAATGCTCGATCGGCGAGCGGCGGTGGTAGAACACGCCCATGGAAAACACCGTGTCGAAGCCTTCCAGATTCGGCGGCAGGTCTTCGAACGGGAACGGCAGGTGCCAGGCATTCGGCTCGGACAAGTAACGCTGCACCGCCTGGAACTGGCAGAAGAACAGCCAGTTCGGGTCGACACCGATCACGCTGTCGGCACCGGCGCCGAGCATGCGCCACATGTAGTAGCCATTGCCGCAGCCGACATCGAGGATGCGTTTGCCCTTCAGGTCGAGGTGCGGGGAGACGCGCGACCACTTCCAGTCCGAGCGCCATTCGGTGTCGACATGCACACCGAACAGGTCGAACGGCCCTTTGCGCCACGGCGAGAGGCCCATCAGCGCGGTGCGCATCTGTGCGCGAGTGTCGTCGTCGCAATCGGTGTCGAGTTTCAGGCCGTTGAGCAGGTCGACTTCGCTTGGCTGGATCTTCGGCAAGGCGTCCAGCGCACTTTGCCAGCGCTCTAGATCGCCGTGGCCTTTGTCCATTTTCTTGTCGAGTTGCGCTTGCAGGGTGTTGGCCCATTCGGCCAGCGGTGTACCGGCCAGACGGCGGGCGAGGGGGGACAGATCAATCATGGCAAGGCAATCAACGAGGCAAAGTTAAGACACTGGAACCACGGCACGACTTTCGAGAACCCGGCGGCCAGCAGGCGTTCGCGGTGTTCTTCGAGGCTGTCGGGCTTCATGACGTTTTCGATGGCGCTGCGCTTCTGGGCGATTTCCAGTTCGCTGTAGCCGTTGGCGCGTTTGAACGCTACGTGCAGGTCGGTGAGCAGCGCGTGCTCTTCGGCATCGTTGAAGCGCAGCTTTTCCGAGAGAATCAGCGCGCCGCCGGGCAACAACGATTGGCGAATCCGCGAGAGCAACGCGGTGCGCTGGTCCGGGGCGATGAATTGCAGGGTGAAGTTCAGCGCGACTACGGAGGCGGGCTCAAATTGCAGCGCGAGGATATCGCCCTCAATTACCTCCACCGGCAGCAGTTCCTGAAACATCGAATCCTGACCGTTGAGGTATTCGCGACAGCGCTCGACCATCGCCGCCGAGTTATCCACCGCGATGACCCGGCAACCGTCGGTGCGCACATGACGGCGCAGGGCTTGAGTGACTGCGCCGAGCGACGAACCGAGGTCGTAGAGCACGCTGTTGGGCTGGGCGAATTGCGCGGCGAGCACGCCGAGGTTTTCGACGATGGTCGGGTAACCCGGCACCGAGCGCTTGATCATGTCCGGGAACACCCGCACCACGTCTTCATTGAAGGCGAAGTCAGGCACCTGGGCCAAGGGCTGGGCGAATAGGCGATCGGGTTCTTTGCTCACGGCGGTGTCCGGCGGTGTCGGTGGAAAAGGCCGGCATTTTAGCCAAAGTGGGACGCGGATGCTTGGGTTGTCTGATAAAGCGCGGGGATATTGCTCTGCCAGGCAGCGCGTGCAGCGGATGGCGGGAAGGAGCAATGAATGACCAAGTCGAGGAGCGAGACTTGGTCATTCATCATCAGGGTGAATTACCGACTACGCATAAATACATTGAATTTTGCTTCACCAACGACTCGCAGAGTTTCGGTCCTATCGTCCTTGCCTTTAAAGTCAAAGTTCAAAATGTAGCTCAACTGTTCAGAGCTGTTTGCCACGACCTCAACGGAAACACTCCCGCTTTCAGGTTTGTAAGTGTAGAAAGTCAAGAAATCGTCATTGGCGCCAGACTCGAAATAATAGAGTTCTTGAAACGGGAACGCTGCGCCAGGGGTATAAGTGTCTGATTGAATATTGCGGGAAAAAACGAAGCTCATCCCTTTTTTTGAACTGCCAAAGCCGTTTTCATAGGCACGCCCAAGCAGTGCAATCGAATCGCTGTTGCTGTCCTGAGCGAATTCAAAGTTTTGAGTATAAAGCTCTACTCGGTTGGAAATTTTGGCCTTGAGATCGCAGTTGACGGAGATAAAAGGATCCAGCTGATGTGCAGAAGTTTTCTTCTTGAAAAAGCTCATGGTGTTCTTCCTTGGTTAGATTGGTGATGAGTTAACCCCAAGGAATACTAAGCAGGCAGAAATATACCGGCTACTGTCAGACCTGACAGGTTTTTATAACGTTTCGAGATACGTTGAGCGGTTTATGGTTATGAACTTTGGTTAAGTTTTTCATCATTATTAAACGCCGAAGCGGCGATGCCCTACTGGTCCAGCCGGTAGCTGGACCAGACTGATCCAGCGCCGATAGTCGCTGGGCGGCGCATCGTGCAGCCAGCCGAGCAGCGCCAGCAACGGCAATGGTATGACCAACAGGCACAGCAACGCCGCATGGGTGCTGACACCGTAGAGAAACGTCACCGCGCCCATCAGCGCCAGAATCAGCCAGCACACGATCAATTTACCGAAATGGCGCAGTCAAAGGTTTCCACTGGCAGCACTTCCGGTGCCCACGGTTGTTGCGAAGTCAGGCGCAAACGCCCGGTGCCGGCCGCGAAGGCCTGGAAGCGCCAGGTCGAAACCCCCGCTGCGCCCACCACGCCGGCATCTTCCGGATTGCTGTAAACCTCCGGGCTGAGCGCGCGCAACACGCCGCCAGCCGAATCCTGAATCGCCCAGCGGTAGCCGGTGGTCGGGTTGCTTGGCAGGCTGATGATCAGGTTTTGCCCGACGTTGAGCCGCACGGGGCATTCGCTTTGTTTTTCCACGGTCACGTTGTGTTTCGGTTGCGTGGCGCAGGCGGCCAGCAAGGAAAGGGCGAGGGGGAGAAACAGGCGAGTGGGGGACATGGGGTCAGCAGCTCCGGCGGTTACGACGAACGGCGAGCATAACTGAAGATGAGACAAAGTGTGACAGCCGGGTGCCGCGTTTACTGGACTGACGCCAAGCCCTCACCCTAGCCCTCTCCCAGAGGGAGAGGGGACTGACCGCGGGATATTGGCGAGGTACGCCGACCTGAGCGCGCGTCAGCGCATCCATAATCGCCTCGGTATTTCAGGTCGATGAATAGCGCAAGCCAACTCGGTCGGCTCCCTCTCCCTGGGGAGAGGGCTGGGGTGAGGGGCTACGGGCTACCGGTCAAAACAACACCTTCGCCACATCCGCAAACCGCTTGGCAAAGTGCACGGTTATCCCTTCCTTCAGATAATCCGGCAGTTCTTCAAAATTACCCCGGTTCGGCTCCGGCAGAATCAGCTCGAAAATCTTCTGCCGGCGCGCCGCGATCACTTTCTCGCGTACGCCGCCGATCGGCAATACGTGCCCGGTCAGGGTCAATTCGCCGGTCATGGCCACGCCTTTTTTCGGTGGCTGATTGCGTGCGAGGGAGAGCAGGGCGCTGGCCATGGTCACGCCGGCGCTCGGGCCGTCCT
>NZ_RAZO01000152.1:0-4961 GCF_004307535.1 Pseudomonas sp. Sample_9 | reverse complement strand
CGTGCGAGGGAGAGCAGGGCGCTGGCCATGGTCACGCCGGCGCTCGGGCCGTCCTTTGGCGTCGCGCCTTCGGGTACGTGCAGGTGGACGAAGGCTTCGTCGAAGAACTTCGCGTCACCACCAAACTGCTTGAGGTGCGAGCTGACGTAGCTGTAGGCAATCTCCGCCGATTCCTTCATCACATCGCCGAGTTGCCCGGTGAGCTTGAACCCACGATTCAAGGTATGAATGCGCGTGGCTTCGATCGGCAGGGTGGCGCCGCCCATGCTGGTCCAGGCCAGGCCGGTAATTACGCCGGTGCCGGACAGCACTTGTTCATTGCGGAATACAGGATGGCCCAGCGAGGCTTCGAGGTCTTTCGGGCCGAGTTTGATCACCGCTTTCGGATCGTCGATCAGCTTCATCACCGCTTTGCGCACCAGTTTGCCCATTTGCTTTTCCAGCTGACGCACGCCGGCTTCACGGGCGTAACCGTCGATCAGGGCTTTGAGTGCGGTGTCGCTGATGCTCAGGCTGCCTTTGGACACGCCGGCCTTTTCCAGCAGTTTCGGCCACAGGTGACGCTTGGCGATGGCGACTTTTTCTTCAGTGATGTAGCCGGACAGGCGAATCACTTCCATACGGTCGAGTAGCGGGCCGGGGATCGAGTCGAGGGTGTTGGCGGTGCAGACGAACAGGACCTTCGACAGATCCATGCGCAGATCGAGGTAGTGGTCGAGGAATTCGACGTTCTGCTCAGGATCGAGGGTTTCCAGCAACGCCGAAGCCGGGTCGCCCTGGTAGCTCTGGCCCATTTTGTCGATCTCGTCGAGCATGATCACCGGGTTCATCACCTCGACGTCTTTCAACGCCTGCACCAGTTTGCCCGGCTGCGCGCCAATGTAGGTGCGGCGGTGGCCCTTGATTTCGGCTTCGTCGCGCATGCCGCCGACGCTGAAGCGGTAGAACGGCCGGCCGAGGGATTCGGCGATGGATTTGCCAACGCTGGTTTTACCCACACCCGGCGGGCCGACCAGCAGCACGATCGAGCCGCTGATCTCGCCTTTGTACGCACCGACGGCGAGGAATTCGAGGATGCGGTCCTTGATGTCGTCCAGACCCGCGTGGTGCTTGTCGAGGATTTTGCGTGCGTGCTTGAGGTCGAGTTTGTCCTCGCCGTACACGCCCCACGGTACCGAGGTTGCCCAGTCCAGATAATTGCGCGTAACCGCGTACTCCGGCGAGCCGGTTTCGAGGATCGACAGTTTGTGAGTTTCTTCTTCGAGGCGTTTTTGCACCTGCGCCGGCAGGGTTTTGCCTTCGAGGCGCTGTTGGAACTGTTCGAGGTCGGCGCTGCGGTCGTCCTTGGTCAGGCCAAGTTCCTGCTGGATGACCTTGAGTTGCTCCTTGAGAAAGAATTCGCGCTGATGCTCGCCGATCTTGCGGTTAACTTCTGCCGAAATCTCCTTTTGCAGGCGCGCGACTTCAACTTCCTTGCGCAGCATCGGCAGGACTTTTTCCATGCGCTTGAGCATCGGCACGCAGTCGAGCACTTCTTGCAGCTCGGGACCGGTTGCTGAGGTCAGCGCGGCGGCGAAGTCGGTCAGCGGCGATGGGTCGTTGGGGCTGAAACGGTTGAGGTAGTTCTTCAGCTCTTCGCTGTACAGCGGGTTGAGCGGCAGCAGCTCCTTGATCGCATTGATCAGCGCCATGCCGTAGGCCTTGACCTCGTCGGTCGGCTCGGTGGGCTGGTGCGGGTATTCGACTTCGACCAGGTACGGCGGGCGATGGTGCTTGAGCCAGGTCTTGATGCGCACACGGCTCAGGCCCTGGGCGACGAATTGCAGTTTGCCGTTCTCGCGGCTGGCGTGGTGGACCTTGACCAGCGTGCCGTATTCGGGAAGGGCGCCAGTGTCGAAGTGGCGAGGGTCTTCCTGGGGCGTGTCCATGAAGAACAGGGCCAGGGAGTGGTGTTCGGATTTGCTGACCAGTTCGAGGGTTTCGGCCCACGGCTCTTCGTTGACGATGACCGGCAGGACCTGGGCCGGGAAGAACGGACGGTTGTGGATCGGGATGATGTAGACCTTGTCCGGCAGGTTTTGCCCGGGCAGCGCCAGGCCGGTGCCGGAGGAGGTGTGTTCGATGTGGTCGGTTTCGTAGTCGTCGTGGTTGTCCGGGCGATCTTGCTGGTCGGTCATGGGGCACCTGCGCAATGGGGTATGGGTCTTAGATGGGGCAGGGTTTGGGTGGTTTCAATGGGGGGCGGTGTTTCTACTTGTGTGTTCAGGGTTTTGACAGGGTTCACGCTTTTGACTTGGCGGCCTTTGGGCCGACCAGGTTCTTGGGGTTTAGGGGTATATCCTTGCTTCGGGTGCTGCGCCTACGGTTTGCTTCGCTGCACCTCCTCTCTGTGTTTGGCTGCGCCAAACGGTCGCTGCGCTCCCACGCCCGGATCAATCCCACCACTCAGCCTTCCGACGTCGCCCGTGGATCAAGATCAAGAGCCGGCGAGCTGACACTCGGCCTATCGAGTGGTGAGGAGCACAGCGTAGTCGGCTTTGGTTTTGTGGTGGATTTGCCCCTCACCCCAGCCCTCTCCCGAGGGAGAGGGGGCCGGTTTATGTGTTTTTCAAAGTCTGAGTTCAGCGTGGTATCGCACGTCGGCGTACCTCTTCCAAACACCTCGGTCAGTCCCCTCTCCCTCTGGGAGAGGGTTAGGGTGAGGGGCTTTTGATTTTTTTACATTCTGCATTTGGGTACGGGTTTACCTGACCAAGCTCATTACAAAGGCCACGTCAGTTCCTGAAGCAGAAAGAACCCGTTACAGGTGATTTCACGCGTGTCATCCGTGTGTCGTGCCTTGCCGGAAAGTTTGAAATCGTTGAAGGCATATCGGTATAGGTTGGGGTTGGGTTGAGTGACCGCGATAGTTGAAGAGGACTTCATGTCATATTCATAGACGAAGATGCCCCGCTCCGTAACGACACTTTCAGAGTAGTCGGGTGGGGAGGGAATCAGCAGGTTGCGAAGCGAGATGGACAGGGTTCGTTTGCTCGACAAGCCATCGTTTTCCCGAAAGGAAAAGTCGTAACCCCCTAACGGATTGAAAGATACCGATGAGGCGGTCGCCGTATAACTGGTCAGGTCTAAATATGTACCGCCAATGGTGCCTTTCACATCTACGGTGAGTGAACCGACTGCGAAGACCGCTGGAGACGCTTTTGGAGTTATCACGTGTGCTTCCTTGACTGACTTGGGTGGGAGAAGAAAGTCTGGAAGAAACGGCATAAAAGGTTAACTGTCACCTCTGACAGGTTTTTATGCCTATTCGCGATCTTATGCTACCAAGGCCAGTTATATAGGGGGGCACAACTTATCTTTGGTGATTCTGAAAAGAGTAAATACAGAAAAGGCGATGTCTATCGGGAGGTCATCTCGATCTGGCGAATCACCCATAGATCAAATTCATTGCGGTCCATCTCGAACCTGTCTTGAGTCGCTGTAATTTCTGACAGTAGACAGAGTTATACAATTCAAAATATGAGGAATTTCGGGTGATCTATGGTGCGACAGAAAAGAGCTTGATGATTGAGACCAGCAAACAGGCCGAGAAATTTGCTGAATTTGCAGCGCCCCCCAGAGCCTATCCAGCCGATTTCCGAGGCACAACCGACGCGACTTGTCGGAAAACTCCGCGCCACCTTCAACGTCTGTAGGACAAGCACCTTTCCCAAAGACAAACACTTTTCAACCTGTGGGAGCTAGCCTGCTAGCGATGGGGCACTTTCGGTAAACACAGATGTTGAACGTCAGGCCGCAATCGCTAGCAGGCTAGCTCCCCACGGGAGACTCGCCATTTTAAGCACATTGTTTAGCACTAACCCGCCGGCATCATCAGCTATAGGATCGCTTGTCCAAATATGTCGTAGTGCAGTTATTTGCTAAATCCCGCTGGAGAGTAGTAGTTACACGCAACGACTTCTGATAATTCATAGGGAACTGATGTGACTGGTCCATTTGCTTCGCAAATATCAAGAATTTTTCTAAATAACTCCCCTGGTGCATAGGCTCGCCAGTACATTTCCTTCTTCGTATTTGCTTCGCAACTGTATTCGCCAGGCGTCACTCCGATAGTCTTCAGCTCACTCAGCGCCTTATTGCAATTGTTTGCCTTGTCTGTAAGTGCGTCGGCTTTGACAAACGTTGAAGCAGTCAGCGCCATGATGGTTATCAAGAGCGCAGCGCCCCTGTTTCTCGTATTGTTCATGGTTGATCTCTTTGAATATTCAATGCAGCTTCCGGAACCACGGCTCAGGAGGTGCGCAGTTACTTTCCTGGCAAGAAGTGCTATTAATGCGACTGCATCCTCATCTTTTTTGATATAGATGGCTACTGTCATAGATGACAGTTTTTTAGTCCGTTTTTGCTGGGTTTCGATCGAGCTTATGCTCTTTGGGTTTTAATGCGGAAGGCGCACTCTTTCCCAGAGTTGTTCATATTCCGCTTCGGATTGGTCCTTATCTCGAATGCGTATTGAATACCTGTCAACTCTGACAGTTGACGGTTTTTATAATGTTGTACGACATTGGTAGGGCGATTTCACACTAGGGAAGTGCGCAAAATCAAGAAGATAAATTATCAGTTCCCCTATAACGACAACCTATCGAGGCTGGACCATTTTGGAACATGGTCCTGCCAACTCAGGCTACCGTTTCCAGATTCTCTACTCTGGTGGGAACCTTGGCGGTTTGTTTGCATCGTTGGCGGATGTACAACAGTCAATCGGCGCTCAAATAGCCGCGAGCGAAAGAGGATAGCCTTCATTGGTGCCACATGCTCTGCCGTGGATGGAGCATTTTGGGCGCTCCTCTATGTAAAAAGGCGCCACCCTTCACAAGGTGGCGCCTTTGTTTTACCGCCGTTAAATCTTATTCCGGCAGTTTGTACGCAATGATGTAGTCACCCATCTTGGTGCCCAGCGA
>NZ_RAZO01000135.1:16695-17875 GCF_004307535.1 Pseudomonas sp. Sample_9 | reverse complement strand
TGCGGATCAATCACAAACTTCTTCGGCACACCCGCATCGAACTCGCCGTAACCTTCCGGCGCCTGATCGAGGCTGATCACTTGCACGCCGACCACTTCGGCAATGTTGATGCGGTCCCACATGATCGCCTGCATCAACTGGCGGTTGTACTTCATCACTGGAGTCTGGCCGGTGTGGAAGCTGTGGGATTTGGCCCAGCCCAGGCCGAAGCGGATGCTCAGGCTGCCCATTTTCGCCGCGGCGTCGACGGCGCCCGGATCTTCGGTGACGTACAGGCCCGGGATACCGATCTTGCCGGCAACGCGCACCACGCCCATCAGTGAGTTGAGCACCGTGGCCGGGGCTTCGGCCTTGACGCCGTCGTGGCCGTGGCCGCGTGCTTCGAAGCCAACGCAGTCCACTGCGCAGTCGACTTCCGGCTCGCCCAGCAGTGCGGCGATCTGTTCGTGCAGCGGGGTGTCCTTGGACAGGTCGACGACTTCAAAGCCCTGGGCCTTGGCGTGGGCCAGGCGGATGGTATTGACGTCGCCGACAATCACCACCGCAGCACCAAGCAAACGTGCGGAAGCGGCAGCGGCCAGACCGACCGGACCGGCGCCGGCGATGTACACGGAGCTGCCCGGGCCAACGCCGGCAGTCATGGCGCCGTGGTAACCGGTCGGGAGGATGTCGGAGAGGCAGGTCAGGTCGCGGATTTTCTCCATGGCCTTGTCGCGATCCGGCAGTTTCAGCAGGTTGAAGTCGGCGTACGGCACCAGCACGTATTCAGCCTGGCCACCGGTCCAGTCACCCATGTCGACGTAACCGTATGCGCCGCCGGCACGGGCCGGGTTGACGGTCAGGCAGACGCCGGTGTGTTGCTCTTTGCAGGAACGGCAGCGCCCGCAAGCTACGTTGAACGGAACAGAGACCAGATCGCCGATCTTCAGGTTTTCGACGTCGGAGCCCTTTTCGATCACCTCGCCGGTGATTTCGTGACCCAGCACCAGACCGGTCTGCGCCGTGGTCCGACCGCGCACCATGTGTTGGTCGGAGCCGCAGATGTTGGTGGAAACCACTTTGAGAATGACCCCGTGCTCGATCTTGCGACCGCGCGGGTCCTGCATTTTCGGATAGTCGATTTTCTGTACTTCGACCTTGCCAGCGCCGAGATACACCACACCACGATTGCCAGACATGC
>NZ_RAZO01000135.1:0-16595 GCF_004307535.1 Pseudomonas sp. Sample_9 | reverse complement strand
TGTACTTCGACCTTGCCAGCGCCGAGATACACCACACCACGATTGCCAGACATGCTTTCACCTCGCTGTTGTTTTTATGGAACCGCGTTGCCCGGGTTGGGCAGCGCGTTGAGTGCTCGGGTATTGCTTGTTGGTCTTGCGTTGTTTGTTATGGCCCCTTCGCGAGCAGGCTCGCTCCCACATTGGAATGCATACCCCTGTGGGAGCGAGCCTGCTCGCGAAAGCGATCTAGAGAACGACGGTTCTGTTAGCGTTCAAGAACACCCGTCTTTCGATGTGATACCCAACCGCCCGCGCCAGCGTCAGGCCTTCGATATCGCGCCCCTTGGCAATCAGGTCCTCGGGGTAATGACTGTGATCCACCGCCTCGACGCCCTGGGCGATGATCGGCCCTTCATCGAGATCGTTGTTGATGTAATGCGCCGTCGCGCCCACCAGTTTCACGCCCTTGTTGTAGGCTTGGTGATACGGCTTGGCGCCTTTGAAGCCCGGCAGCAGGGAGTGATGAATGTTGATCGCCTTGCCGTCGAGCTTGCGGCACAGCTCCGGCGACAGCACCTGCATGTAGCGGGCGAGGATCACCAGTTCGGCACCGGCCTCTTCGATCACCTGCCAGACCTGACGCTCCTGCGCCGGTTTGTCATTGGGGTCGAGAGGGAAATGGTAGTAGGGAATCTGGTGCCAGTCGGCCAACGGCTTGAGATCCGGATGGTTGGACACCACCGCCGCCACGTCCATCGACAACTGGCCGATGCGCTGGCGATAGAGCAAGTCGTTGAGGCAGTGATCGGCCTTGGACACCATGATCACCACTTTCGGCCGGTAGTTCGGCGCGGTCAGCTCGAAGAGCATGCCGAACGCCTGTCCGCGCTCGGCCAGCCCGGCGCGGAAGGATTGCTCGTCGAAGCCGTCGGGCTGACGGAATTCCACGCGAATGAAGAAGCGCCCCGAGAGGCGGTCATCGAACGAGTGGTGCTCGGTGACATAACAGCCCTGCTCGAACAGAAAACGCGTGACCGCGTCCACCGTGCCGAGGACGCTGGGGCAGTCGGCGGTCAGAATCCATGTGTCTGGGGCGCGGCTCATGGTGCGGTGACTCCTGTTCTTGTGCGGGGTGTCAGGGGATTTTTTTCCCTCACCCTAGCCCTCTCCCGGAGGTAGAGGGGACTGACCGAGGTGTTCTTTCGAGCTACGCCGACCTGAAATATCGCGGCGAACTCAGGCTCGAAAAACACACAAATCTGCTCCCTTTCCCCCCTCTCCCCCCTGGGGGAGAGGGCTGGGGTGAGGGGGTGGCTCTTGATCTTTTTCAGGCCTGAACGCTCAACCCGTACTCGGCCGAAGCATCCTGCAACCACAACCACCAGTAATCCGAGAAGCTGCGCCGGATCAGCAGTTCCCAGGTGTCTTCGGCGGTATGGCGAATCATCAGCTGCGACTTGGCGAACACCGTGCCCACCGCTTTACCGACCGGAAAGTTGTTCGGGTGCACGTCATAGCTGGTGGACTTCATCAGCACCTGACGCACGTTCGGCCCGCTCAGTTCGAGAATCTGCTGGCCGCCGCTGACGTTGACGATGGCGATGTGCAGATCGCCCAGCGCTTCACGCAGTTTCTGCTCGGCGGCGAATTCTTCGCCGCTTGGCACGATCAGCAGCCACTCGTCCGGGCCCATCCATTGCAGGCTGGTTTCGCCTTTGACGATCACGCTCAGCGCGCCGGGCAATTCAATGCCCAACGCTTTGTGCACACCGGCCGCGAAGGCTGCATCGTGGCCATCGCCACGAATGGTCAGGTGGCCGAGGAGTTTCTTTTCCCGCACGATCACGCCGGCGTTCTTGCGGCCCTTGCCGACCAGGCTGGCGAGGTCGGCATGGTGCAGCGACGACTCGGCACGGGCGCCGGTGGTCGGGCGTTGCTGGTAAACATTGGCTGTGGTCATAAAGCACCTTCTGAATTCTGTTGGTTCCTGTGGTTGCTGTGCCGCCGCCTTCGCGAGCAGGCTCGCTCCCACAGGGGAACGCGATCGAATGTGGGAGCGAGCCTGCTCGCGAATAGCCGCCCGCCCACCGCTCCCGAGGTTGTCAGATGTTCTGGCGATCACCCTTCGGATCGAAGAACACCGAAGACACGATCTCCGCTTCGATCACGCTGCCATCGGCCAGCGGTGCGAACACCCGCTCGCCCATGCGCTTGAGACCGCCCTTGACCACACCCATGGCAAACGAATAACCGAGGGAGTTGTGCGCGTAGCTGGAGGTCACGTGGCCGACCATGGTCATCGGGATCGCCTGCTTGGTGTTGAACACCAGCTGCGCACCTTCCGGCAGCCACTTGGTCGGATCGATCGGCTTGAGGCCCACCAGTTGTTTGCGCTGGTCTTTCACGCAATCTTCGCGGTTCATGCCGCGCTGGCCGATCCACGAGAACGGTTTGGTGCGACCGACACACCAGCCCATGTTCAGGTCGTCCGGGGTCATCGAGCCGTCGGTGTCCTGGCCGACGATGATGAAGCCCTTCTCGGCCCGCAGCACGTGCATGGTTTCGGTGCCGTACGGCGTCAGGTTGTACTGCTTGCCGGCCTCGACGATTTTCTCCAGCACGCCCATCGCATAATCGGCCTGCACGTTGACTTCGTACGACAGCTCACCGGTGAACGAGATACGGAACACCCGCGCCGGCACATCGCCGACCAGACCTTCTTTCCAGGTCATGAACGGGAACGCTTCGTTGCTCAGATCGATGTCGGTCACGGCGCTGAGCAGCTTGCGGCTGTTCGGCCCGGAGAGGGTCATGGTCGCCCAGTGGTCGGTGACCGACGTGAAGTACACCTTCAGCTCCGGCCATTCGGTCTGGTGGTACAGCTCCAGCCACTGCAGTACGCGCGCAGCGCCGCCGGTGGTGGTGGTCATGACGAAATGGTTGTCGGCCAGACACGCGGTCACCCCGTCGTCGAAGACCATGCCGTCTTCCTTGCACATCAGACCGTAGCGCGCCTTGCCCACGTCGAGCTTGGTCCAGGCGTTGGTGTACACGCGGTTGAGGAACTCGCGGGCATCCGGGCCTTGAATGTCGATCTTGCCGAGGGTCGAGGCGTCGAGCAGGCCGACGCTGCCGCGCACGGCTTTGCATTCGCGTTTCACGGCGGCGTGCAGGTCTTCACCGTTTTTCGGGAAGTACCAGGGACGCTTCCACTGACCGACGTCTTCAAACTCGGCGCCGTTCTTCACGTGCCAGGCATGCAGCGCGGTGTAGCGCACCGGTTCGAAGATGTGCCCGCAGTGCCGGCCGGCCACGGCGCCGAAGGTCACCGGCGTGTAGTTCGGACGGAACATGGTGGTGCCCATCTGCGGGATGGTCACGTTCAGCGAACGGGCGGCAATGGCCAGACCGTTGACGTTGCCGAGCTTGCCCTGATCGGTGCCGAAGCCCAGCGCGGTGTAGCGTTTGACGTGCTCGACCGACTCGAAACCTTCGCGGGTCGCCAGTTCGATGCCACCGGCGGTGACGTCGTTCTGGAAGTCGACGAATTGCTTCGGTGCTCGCGCCGAGTTCTTCTCGTGCGGCACCTGGAACAGCGCCAGGGTCGGCTCTTCGAGACGGCTCAAGGCTTTCGGCAACACGCCTTCAACGGTCTGGAAACCGGCTTCAGCAGCAGCGCGCACGCCACCTTCGAAACCGTCGGCCAGCGAATCGCCGAGCGCGTAGACGCCATTGATGCCACCGACGCACACGCGTTTCTGCGGTGCTTCGCCCGGTACGAAACCGAGAATGTCTTCACGCCAGACCGGTTTGCCGCCCAAGTGCGACGCCAAGTGAACCACTGGGCTGTAGCCGCCGGAACTGGCAACCAGGTCGCAGTCGAGCCACTCGCCTGGGCTAGTCACAGCGTGTGCTTTGACGTCAATCGCAGCGACGCGGGCAGCGCTGACACGCTTGCTGCCACGCACTTCAATGACCGCGCTGCCGGTGAGGATGCGAATGCCTTTGGCGCGCGCTTCTTCGACCAATGCACCGCGCGGATTGCTGCGGGCGTCAGCGATGGCGACGACTTGCAGACTGGCATCGAGCCAATCCAGAGCGACGCGATAGGCGTGATCGTTGTTGGTCGAGAGCACCAGTTTCTTGCCTGGCGCTACGCCATAACGACGCACGTAAGTCGACACCGCGCCAGCGAGCATGTTGCCCGGCACGTCGTTGTTGCCGTAGACCAGCGGACGCTCGTGGGCGCCGGTCGCCAGCACCACGCGCTTGGCGCGGATACGGTGGATGCGCTGACGCACCTGACCGATCGGCGCGCGGTCACCGAGGTGATCGGTGAGGCGTTCGTGAATGGTCAGGAAGTTGTGATCGTGGTAACCGTTGACCGTGGCGCGCGGCAACAGCAGCACGTCCGGGGTGTTCTTCAATTCAGCGATGACGCTGGCAACCCATTCCATCGCCGGCTTGCCGTCGAGGCTTTCGCGCGAGTCGAGCAGGCTGCCGCCGAACTCTTCCTGCTCATCGGCCAGAATCACGCGGGCACCGCTGCGCGCAGCGGCCAGGGCAGCGGCGAGACCGGCCGGGCCGGCACCGACGATCAGCACGTCGCAGTGCTGGTTCATGTAGTCGTAGGTGTCCGGATCGTTCTCGGTCGGCGAACGGCCGAGGCCGGCAGCCTTGCGGATGTACTTCTCGTAAGTCATCCAGAACGATTGCGGGTACATGAAGGTTTTGTAGTAGAAACCCGGCGGCATCAGCTTGCCGCCGACCTTGCCGAGAATCCCCATCATGTCGTTGTTGACGCTCGGCCAGCCGTTGGTGCTGGTGGCGACCAGGCCCTGATACAACGCCTGTTGCGTGGCGCGCACGTTGGGGATCTGCGTGGCTTCGGTAGCACCGATCTGCAGCACCGCGTTCGGCTCTTCGGAACCAGCCGCGAAGATGCCGCGAGGGCGCGAATACTTGAAGCTGCGGCCGATGATGTCGACGCCGTTGGCAATCAGGGCGGCGGCCAGCGAGTCGCCTTCGTAGCCTTTGTAGGTCTGGCCGTTGAAGGTGAAGCTCAGCACTTTGTTGCGGTCGATCCGTCCACCGTTGGACAGGCGATTGGTCTGGCTCATACCTTCTCTCCCAGCGCCGTCGTGGCTGTTTTCGCAGTGCCAGCCTTGTCGGTGAATTGCGGCTTCTCGCCGATCTTGTAGCTCTCGAGAATCTCGTAGGTCACGGTATCGCGAGTGACGTTGAAGTACTGGCGGCAACCGGCAACGTGGTCCCACAGCTCGTGATGCAGACCGCGCGGGTTATCGCGGAAGAACATGTAGTCGCCCCACTCTTCATCGGTGCAGGCGTTCGGATCCAGCGGACGCGGGATGTGCGCCTGACCGGATGCGTGGAATTCCTCTTCAGAGCGCAGTTCGCCGCAGTGAGGACAGAAGATATGCAACATGGGGATTTCTCCTGTTAGTGGGCAACCGCAGCAGCGCCGTGTTCATCGATCAACGCACCGTTGTGGAAACGGTCGATGGAGAAAGGTGCAGCCAATGGGTGCATTTCACCCTTGGCCAGACTCGCGGCAAACACGTTGCCCGAGCCGGGTGTAGCCTTGAAGCCACCGGTGCCCCAACCGCAGTTGAAGAACATGTTCGGTACCGGCGTTTTCGAGATGATCGGGCAAGCGTCCGGGGTGGTGTCGACGATGCCGCCCCACTGGCGGTTCATGCGTACCCGCGAGAGCACCGGGAACATCTCGACGATGGCCTGGATGGTGTGTTCGATCACCGGGTACGAACCACGCTGGCCGTAGCCGTTGTAGCCGTCGATACCGGCGCCGATCACCAGGTCGCCCTTGTCGGACTGGCTGATGTAACCGTGTACGGCGTTGGACATGATCACGCTGTCGATAATCGGCTTGATCGGCTCGGAGACCAGCGCTTGCAGCGGGTGGGATTCGATCGGCAGGCGGAAACCGGCAAGCTTGGCCATGTGCCCGGAGTTACCGGCCGTGACCACGCCGACGCGCTTGGCGCCGATGAAACCCTTGTTGGTTTCGACGCCGATGCACACGCCGTTTTCCTTGCGGAAACCGATCACTTCGGTCTGCTGGATCAGGTCCACGCCCAAGGCATCGGCGGCACGGGCAAAGCCCCAGGCCACGGCATCGTGTCGGGCGACGCCGCCGCGACGCTGCACGGTTGCGCCCATGATCGGGTAACGGGTGTTCTTCGAGCAGTCCAGGTACGGAATCTCGTCCGCAACCTGCTTGGCGTCGAGCAGTTCGCCGTCGACGCCGTTGAGGCGGTTGGCGCTGACCCGACGCTCGGAATCACGGATGTCCTGCAGGGTGTGGCACAGGTTGTAGACGCCACGCTGGGAGAACATCACGTTGTAGTTGAGATCCTGCGACAGGCCTTCCCACAATTTCATCGCGTGTTCGTAGAGGTGCGCCGACTCGTCCCACAGGTAGTTGGAACGCACGATGGTGGTGTTGCGCGCGGTGTTACCGCCGCCCAGCCAGCCTTTCTCGACCACGGCGACGTTGGTGATGCCGTGTTCTTTCGCCAGGTAATAGGCGGTCGCCAGGCCGTGCCCGCCGCCGCCGACGATGACCACGTCGTAGACTTTTTTCGGGGTGGGCGTGCGCCACATGCGCTGCCAGTTTTCGTGGTGGCTGAGCGAGTGTTTGAACAGGCCGAAGCCGGAATAGCGTTGCATAGTCATTACTCCAAAACCGACTCAGCGATAAACCGGGAAGTCTGCGCACAGGGCCGAGACCTGCTGGGCGACATTGGCCTCGACATCGGCGTCGCCGAGGTTGTCGAGGATGTCGCAGATCCAGCCGGCGAGGGTTTCGCACTGGCTGACCTTGAAGCCGCGCGTGGTCACCGCCGGGGTGCCGATGCGCAGGCCCGAGGTCACGAACGGCGACTGCGGATCGTTCGGCACGGCATTCTTGTTCACCGTGATGTGGGCACGGCCCAGCGCGGCGTCGGCGTCCTTGCCGGTCAGGCCCTGACGGATCAGGCTGACCAGGAACAGATGGTTGTCGGTGCCGCCGGAGACCACATCGTAACCACGCTTGATGAACACGCTGGCCATCGCCTGAGCATTGTCGATCACTTGTTGCTGATAAGCCTTGAAGCCAGGCTCCAGCGCTTCCTTGAAGCACACCGCTTTACCGGCGATGACGTGCATCAGCGGGCCGCCCTGAGCACCGGGGAAAACGGCGGCGTTGAGCTTCTTCTCGATTTCTTCGTTGGACTTGGCCAGGATCAGCCCGCCACGCGGACCGCGCAGGGTTTTGTGCGTAGTGGTGGTGACCACATCGGCGTACGGCAGCGGGTTCGGATACAGGCCAGCAGCGACCAGACCGGCGACGTGAGCCATGTCGACGAACAGCAGCGCACCGACCTTGTCGGCGATCTGACGGAAGCGCGGGAAGTCCAGAGTTTTCGAGTAAGCAGAGAAACCGGCAACGATCATTTTCGGTTTGCACTCGACCGCCAGACGCTCGACTTCGTCGTAGTCGATCAGCCCGGTGTCGGTGTTGATGCCGTACTGCACGGCGTTGTAGAGCTTGCCCGAGGACGACACTTTCGCGCCGTGGGTCAGGTGACCGCCGTGGGCCAGACTCATGCCGAGGATGGTGTCACCCGGCTGGATCAACGCCAGGTACACGGCGCTGTTGGCCGAGGAGCCGGAGTGCGGCTGGACGTTGGCGTAGTCGGCGCCGAACAGTTGCTTGGCGCGTTCGATGGCCAGTGCTTCGACTTTGTCCACATGCTCGCAGCCACCGTAGTAGCGCTTGCCCGGATAGCCTTCGGCGTATTTGTTGGTCAGGCCGCTGCCTTGCGCCTGCATGACGCGCTTGCTGGTGTAGTTCTCCGACGCGATCAGCTCGATGTGATCTTCCTGACGTTGCTCCTCGGCATTCATCGCCGCCAGCAGTGCATCGTCGTAACCCTGGATCTGGTCTTGCTTGCTGAACATCGCGTCTCTCCCAGCGGCATCTGTGCGCCATTCGTCTCGGTAAGGCACTGGCAACGATGGCAGTGCCCTTTGATGCGATGGTATGGCCGGTGCAGACAGCTCAAATGCCTGCGGACGCCACGCAAAGGTGCGTTTACGACATGGCTGGAAATGACCCGAAGAATGCACTCCCCCTGTAGGAGCTGCCGAAGGCTGCGATCTTTTGACTTTGACTTTGAAGATCAAAGGATCGCAGCCTTCGGCAGCTCCTACAGGGGTCAGGCAATGATTTGGCGGACGGCGAGCAGCAAGAGGAAATGCGAGGGGTACAGCGCATACGCCCAGCGCCGCATCGGTGGAGGCCGGACATGTCGCCCATGTCGCAACAAGAACATTCCGAGCATCGGCGCAAACACACACGTCGCCAGACCAAGCATCGCCACGCTGTTGCCGAAGCGCGCCGATTCAAGCAGCACCTGCCATTGGTTCGCCGCCAGACACACCAGCCCCGGCAACAGGCTGAAATACCAGGGTCGGCGGAACACCACCAGCATCGCCAATGGCAACAATACGCCGAAGAAACCGAACATCAGTCGTTCTGAAAAAGCCGCCGCAACCACCAGCGCGGCCAGCGCGAGCAACCGTGGCACCGACGCTGAGTCCTGCCAGCCGCGCGCCACCAGCAAGCCCAGCGCCAGCGTCGGCATCACGTTGAACGTGTCAGGGTCGGGGATATAAAAGCGATAAGGAATTTCGCTGATTGCACTGAACAGCAACAGCCAGCCCAGATAGCGCCATTCCATCTTGCGCGAACCGTCTCGTGCCAGATTCGCCGCCATCGCCAGGCAAAACCATGGAAACGCCAGGCGCCCCGGCACATACAGCCAGTCGGCGGAGAAGCCGACATATCGCAGGTGATCGAGCAACATGCTCAGCAGCGCCAGCCACTTGAGCAGATCCAGGGCACCGTCGCGTTGGCTCAGGTGCATAATCGGCCCATAAACTGGTAATTTTCTGCACCCGACATCACGTGTGCTCCCCGGAAGATCTTCGGTAAAGTGCGCATCCTCATTGACCACGAGCCTTCACAAGAGTCTCGATTACGGAAGCCGGCCATGACCGACAAGAGCCAACAATTCGCCAGCGACAACTATTCCGGTATCTGCCCGGAAGCCTGGGCCGCCATGGAACAGGCCAACCACGGCCACCAGCGCGCTTACGGCGACGATGAATGGACCGCGCGCGCGGCCGATCATTTCCGCAAACTGTTCGAAACCGACTGCGAAGTGTTCTTCGCCTTCAACGGCACCGCCGCCAACTCGCTGGCCCTGTCGTCGTTGTGCCAGAGTTACCACAGCGTGATCTGCTCGGAAACCGCCCACGTCGAAACCGACGAATGCGGCGCTCCAGAATTCTTCTCCAACGGCTCGAAGCTGCTGATCGCCGGCACTGAAAACGGCAAGATCACCCCGCAATCGATCCGCGAAGTCGCGCTCAAGCGTCAGGACATCCACTACCCGAAACCGCGCGTGGTGACCCTGACTCAAGCCACTGAAGTCGGCAGCGTTTATACCCCGGAAGAAGTCCGCGCCATCAGCGCAACCTGCAAGGAGCTGGGCCTGCACCTGCACATGGACGGCGCGCGGTTTTCCAACGCCTGCGCATTCCTCGGCTGCTCGCCCGCCGATCTGACCTGGAAAGCCGGCGTCGACGTGCTGTGCTTTGGCGGCACCAAGAACGGCATGGCGGTGGGTGAAGCGATCCTGTTCTTCAACCACAAACTGGCCGAAGACTTCGACTACCGCTGCAAGCAGGCCGGGCAACTGGCATCGAAGATGCGCTTTTTGTCGGCACCGTGGGTCGGCATTCTGGAAAACGACGCCTGGCTCAAATACGCCCGCCACGCCAACCACTGCGCGCAACTGCTGGCAGAACTGGTCAGCGACATTCCCGGCGTCGAACTGATGTTCCCGGTGCAGGCCAACGGCGTGTTCCTGCAACTGTCCGAGCCGGCCATCGCTGCGTTGACTGCAAAGAACTGGCGTTTCTACACCTTCATCGGCAAGGGCGGCGCACGTTTCATGTGCTCCTGGGACACCGAAGAAGAGCGCGTGCGCGAACTGGCGCGCGATATTCGCGAAGTGATGTCGGCCTGATTCCGCTCCCTAGTTGCATTCCCATGCTCAGCACGGGAATGCAACCCAGAGGCTGCGCGTCGCAGACCTGCATTTTCAGAATCGGACTACACCAAGGCCTACAGAAAGCACGAAAATCCCGCCATAGACTGCCCGCTCCCGATTCAAGGAGCGCACGCGATGGCAATTCCCGGCTACATGACGATCACGGGCAAGACCCAAGGGCTGATTTCGGCAGGCTGCTCAACGCCTGATTCGGTCGGCAACAGATATCAGGCGGCACACACCGATGAAATCATGGTGCTGTCGTACAGCCACAACCTCGCCAACCTCGACAACTCTCACCGAGCCACCCACGCGCCGGTCATTGTCACCAAAGTCGTCGACAAATCTTCACCGCTGCTCGCCCAGGCACTGGCCAACCGTGAAGAGATCGACTGCAAGATCAACTTCTACCGAACCTCCCCTCAGGGTCAGCAGGAAAAATACTTTTCTGTCTCGATCGACGGCGCGGTGCTCACCGAACTGAACCTGGATATGCCCCACGTCATTCTGCACAACGACGCGGAACCTCAGGAGCAGGTCGCCATTCGTTATCGTGGCATCAGCTGGGTGCATCACCTCGCCGGGACCAGCGGCCATGCCTCGTGGGGCGAAGAAGGTTGAGCGATCGGCGCCATGGTCTCAGCGACGTTCGACACGGTGCCGGCAAGCTGCTCGCACAGGCACATACAGTCGGCTCACGTCATCTGGCATTCGGCAGTGCGCGCGTGCAGTTCAATCAGGAGGTCGCGCGCTTCGCCAAGGGCATTGTCGATGATGTCGCCAGCGGCCGCCTTTCAGCGGACATGGGCCTTGACGCCTTTGCACAGGAACAGCGTCATCTTCTGAACCAATCCAGAGTTCTGGTACGCGGCACCATAGGTGCCGTTCCTGAAGGGGTGAAAAAACGCCCGTTATCGATGCTCAGGCAGCCTGCCTCGCGCTCCGATCCAGACAGGTTGCTGCGCGCGATTCATCAGCAGAACCTCAGGGTGGCGCGCGTTAATAACAGCAGCACCGCGCGCAGCCCTCACCCCGTCAACGACTTGAAGTTCTTCCCCAGCGAGCACTGGCCGCAAGATCGTCCGGTCCCATCGGAGCCGGGTTTTTACATCGTGCCGAAAAGCATTGTCGCCGAGAAGCTTGAGGCACAACTGCTCCCCTCCGCCAACCCGAATGTCATCGCCAGATTCAGAAGTTTGAATCCGACCCCGGACATGATTAAAGCCGGTTCGATGATCGTGCTGAGCGACCCTGACAATCAGCAATGCACATACGAGGAAACATTGCTGATGCAGACCGCGCGTTTCGTCAGTGCGACGCTGGAACCGCTGACCGTGGAAGAAGCGGATTTCATGGCGCAGCACTATGGCGTGATCCAGACCGCACTCGCCTATGAATCAAAAGTGATCGGGGTCGTCACGGCCATGGCAGCCAATCATCTGGATGGCATAAAAAATGTTCTCGCAGATCTTGAGAAGTTGCATGTTCATACGCTGGACGTAAAAGGCAGCCTGAACTCGAAGCAATTCAAAAAACAACGTGCGCAGTTGCTGAAAAAACTGGACGTCAATCTCAACCAGTTCACGCGGCAAAGCATTGGTCTCCCGGATCACCCGAGCCTCAAGACCGCTCTCGGCATCGATCATCCTCACCTAGTGCATCGTTGGAGAAAGGCTGGCGGCGTCGGCCAAAACCCGGGGTATGCCACGCATATTCGGGCTATCAGCCAAGCGTCACAGTACGTCAAATATGGTGGCTGGATCGGCACAGCAGTAGGCGGTGGCGCCTCGGCCTTGAAGGTGCAGGATGTGTGCCTGCATGGGAATACCGAGGCGTGTGAAAAGGTGAAATTCACGGAAACCGGAAGCTTTATGGGTGGCATGGTTGGAGGAGCAATTAGCAGTCGCCTCTTGACTGCGCCATTAGCAGCGAAAATTTGTCTGGGAATAGGCGTTCCGACAGGAGGAGTTGGCACCTTGGTCTGCGGTGCAGTAGCGGTGGGCGTCGGATCTCTTGCAGCGGTAATAATAGGTGAAACATTGGGCGAAGATGCTGCTGAGATAATTTACCAAGATACTCGATGAGTCGCCTGACCAAACATTGCCCGGGACAAAACCAGCGAACACTCCAAGCAGAACTAAATAGCGTTTTTATTTATGAAACCACGAACAAAAATATGCAAAACATGCAGCGCCAAAAATAAAAAGACACTTTCCAAATGTCATGTTTGTGGCAGCAGGTTTGAAAAACGCCTGCCGCAGCCAAGAAAATGGTTTGCCCTTACACCGAGAAGGCGTGGACTTCTGATATGCGACCTGACGACCCTATGCTTGTTTATCGTTGCTGCTCGCGCAATTTACAAACAGAGCATTCAATTACCTTACAGAATTCAGAGAAAAACCCAGTGGTACGAATTTAACGGATTAGAAATAGCAGCCCCCTTGTCAGCAATGTTTATGCTTGCGGTTTTGATGATGACTTTTTCAATCATCATTGGAGACCAAGGCAAACATTTCAATTCAAAGCCATTTGATCGCGTCTTGATTTTCAGCTTCGTCACAACTCCACTGCTTTATTTCAGCGCGTCGTTTTTTGGACACCCCGTCCGGTAGCTCTGGCGCGTAAAAGCGGTAGAACTTCACACAGATACAACATCGATAAACAACTGCCATGACTTGTCCGTCATGGCAATTAGGAAGCCTTTACTTTTCTTCATTAAAACTCAATCCGCACATCCCCCTTCGGCACGCTGCAGCACGACAGGATAAATCCTTCCGCCTCGTCATCCTCGGTAATCCCGCCGTTGTGCTCCATCTCCACTTCGCCGCCCAGTTTCATCACTTTGCACGTTCCGCAGATACCCATGCCGCAGGCTTTCGGGATCATCAGGCCGAGTTTGGCGGCTGCTGCGTGGACGGTTTCGCCCGGGCCGACGCGAATGCTTTTGCCGGAGGCGGTGAATTCCACCTGATGCAGATCCGCGGCATCGATTTCCGGCGCGTCGGCGGCTTGTTCGGCCTGTTCCACCGCGTCGGCGCGGGCCTCGGGTGGCGTGGCGCCGAAGGATTCTTCGTGGTAGCGCGACATGTCGTAGCCGGCCGCTTCCAGCAAGCGTTTGACCGCAGTCATGTAAGGCGTCGGGCCGCAGCAGAACACTTCGCGTTCGAGGAAGTCCGGAACCATAAGTTCGAGCATCTTGTGGTTCAGGTAACCGCGATAACCGGCCCATGGCTCACCGAGACCGTGTTTTTCGCAGATCAGGTGCAGGCTGAAGTTGTCGATCCGCGACGCCATGTGCTCAAGCTCGCGGTGGTAAATGATGTCTTTCGGCGACCGCGCGCTGTGCACGAAGGTCATGTCGACATTGGCGTTGGTGTCGTAGAACCAGCGCGCCATCGACATGCACGGGGTAATGCCGACGCCGCCGCTCAAATACAGAACCTTCGGGCTCGGGAAGTCGATCGCGTTGAACAGCCCGACCGGGCCGTGCACCGCCAGCTCCTGACCTTCATGCAAAGTGTCGTGCAACCAGTTCGAGACCTTGCCGCCCGGCACGCGTTTGATCGTCACCGAAAAGCTGTACGGCACCGACGGCGAGCTGGAAATCGTGTACGAACGCATGATCGGCTGGCCTTCGATTTCCAACTCCAGGGTGACGAACTGCCCCGGCTTGAAGAAGAACAGGATCGGCTGGTCGGCCATAAAGCAGAAGGTGCGCACATCCCAGGTTTCCTGGATGACTTTGACGCAACGGACAATGTGTCGGCCATTGGCCCAGGTCTGGGTGGTGACCGGATTCAGGAAGCTGTTGGACATGCTGTTCTCCACGGCCGACTGTCGGCCTCTTGTCGGCGATTCTGCGTATAGCGCAGACCGTGCGTTTACCTATCCGCGACATTGACATACTTATCGCGACCAGCCCTTGAACACCGGGGCTTGCGCGTCGGGAACAGATTGCGCCATGTCGCGCATGGATAAGGTTCGCCCCAGCGCCGGCCCCACACTCGCCCCAACACAAGACGACTTCTTTACACCTTGCGTAGCAACCGTTTTTGCAGCACACCTGATCAGCCACTTTCGCCGGCCACGCAGAGGGCCATGAGGATTACATCGATGGACGTCACCGCAAAAATCAGCCTGGGCGATCCGCTGGAACCCGCACGCAAGGCCACCGCACAAATGCTGCAGGAGCGCGAGCGCACCTTTTCCCTGCCGCAACCGTTCTACAGCGACGAGCGCCTGTTCGATATTGATATGCAGGAGATCTTCCAGAAGGAATGGTTGATCGCCGGCATGACCTGCGAGATCCCGGCCAAGGGCAACTACCTGACCCTGCAGGTCGGCAAGAACCCGATCATCGTCATTCGCGGCGCCGAGGGCGTGGTGCACGCGTTCCACAACGTCTGCCGCCACCGTGGTTCGCGCCTGTGCACCAGTGAAAAAGGCAAGGTCGCCAAACTGGTCTGCCATTACCACCAGTGGACCTACGAACTGGACGGTCGCCTGTTGTTCGCCGGCACCGAGATGGGCGCCGACTTCGACATGAAGCAGTACGGCCTCAAACCGGTGAACGTGAAAACCGCAGGCGGTTACATCTTCATCAGCCTGGCGGAAAACCCGCCGGCCATCGATGACTTCCTGTCGACGCTCAACCATTACATGGAACCGTACGACATGGAGAACACCAAGGTGGCGATCACCACCACCTTGATGGAAAAGGCCAACTGGAAACTGGTGCTGGAAAACAACCGCGAGTGCTACCACTGCAACGCGTCGCACCCGGAACTGTTGAAAACCCTGCTGGAGTGGGACGACGTCACCGACCCGCGCGCCGATCAGGCGTTCAAGGATCACGTCGCCGCTTCCGCCGCTGCCTGGGAAGCGGAAAAGATCCCTTACGCTCACGCCAGTTTCGGCTTGCGCAACCGCATCGTGCGCATGCCGTTGCTCAAGGGCACCGTGTCGATGACCCTCGACGGCAAACAGGGCTGCGCGAAACTGATGGGCCGCATCAAGAACCCGGATCTTGGTTCGATGCGCATCCTGCACCTGCCGCATTCGTGGAATCACTGCATGGGCGATCACATCATCGTCTTCACCGTGTGGCCGATCAGCGCCCAGGAAACCATGGTCACCACCAAGTGGCTGGTGCACAAGGACGCGGTGGAAGGCGTTGATTACGACGTCGAGCGCATGCGCCAGGTTTGGGACGCGACCAACGATCAGGACCGGCGTCTGGCTGAGGAAAACCAGCGCGGGATCAACTCCACCGCTTACCAGCCGGGGCCTTACTCGAAGACCTATGAATTCGGCGTGGTCAACTTCGTCGACTGGTACAGCGAGCGGATGTTGAACAACCTCGGGGCCGAGCCTGCGCCTTACCTAAAAGGCGTACCGGTCCAGGGCTGATCAAGAGCAAAAGATCGCAGCCTGCGGCAGCTCCTACAGGTGGAACGCATTCCCCTGTGGGAGCGAGCCTGCTCGCGAAGGCGTCCTTACCCACGCTACATCTTTCAGTTGATCAATTTCCGACCAATCACCCCCGCCCCCATACCCATCAAGCCCTCCAGCCTTCCGCAAACAAGTTATCCACATACCCGCCCACAGCAAATGGGGGTAACTGTGGATGAGTCAAAAAATATCTTGCTGATTTGCAAAGAAAAACCGTGACTTATTCTGAATCACAGTTTCTGAAAACGATCGATCGTTTTTTGATCAGCCTCGTGCAGGCCAAGTATTTAAAGGCCTGTAGCGGGTAGCGAACACGTTATCCACAGAAGCGCCAACAGAGATCGGGGACAACTTTGATTCACCTGTGGAAAAACCCCAATGACTGGGGAAAACCCCTCGCGTTGACGGCTCTTGGCGCTAGGAAGGCGCATTTGATCAATAATTGATCAAACCCGTGTAGACCCTGATCCATATGGCCTACAGCGGATAGCGAACATCTTATCCACAGAAGCGCCAACAGAGATTGGGGGCAACTTGTCGAGTTATTAGCGGAAAAAAGCCCGAAAAACCCGTGACTTAGGCTGGTTGTTTTTTGACCGGGTGGCTGCATGGCTTGATTGGCGAGGGATGTAGGGAGGGGCGAACACGTTATCCACAGATCCACCAACAGGGATTGTGGGTAAAGCGCTACCCTCACCCCAGCCCTCTCCCGAAGGGAGAGGGAGCCGACCGAGGTGGAATGGAGAAATGTACAGACCTGCGACCTGTGCGGTGACCTTGGCTTGGCCAAACCTGAGCTCACGCTGATCGTTCAGGTCGACGTCAAACCTGAGAGCGCCACCGTAGGTCCCCTCTCCCTCCGGGAGAGGGCTAGGGTGAGGGGCTTTTAGCGCACGACGCCTTCTTCGATCAGCAACTTGAGGATGGCTTCGGCACCCGCCTGCGCGGTTACACCCTTCAAAACCTGCCCCCCGCCGCCACTGGCCTTGGCCGTCGCCGCCTTCATCCGGTCGGCGC
>NZ_RAZO01000216.1:0-18036 GCF_004307535.1 Pseudomonas sp. Sample_9 | reverse complement strand
CGCTGCTCGGGCTGGCAGCGGCGATTGCCATGCCGAACAACCTGCTGCGCGGGCGCGAGCACGGCGCGAAATAATTGCCGCAACAAATACCACTGTGGGAGCGAGCCTGCTCGCGAAGGCGCGGTGTCAGCCGACACATAGCTGAATGACACACCGCTTCGCGAGCAGGCTCGCTCCCACAAGGGAACGGTGTTCGCTCAAGGGCTGTAGTAACCCACCGCGACGAGGAAATGCCCGACCTTTTTCAGGTACGCATGCTTGTCCTCGATCTTGCCGGTCACCGGGTTTTTCCAGCGGTATTCGTATTCGCCTTCTTCCTGCTTGCCGATCAGCGCCAGAATCGGCTCGCCCACCGGTTTGCCTTCCGGATCCTTGACCTTGCCAAAATCAGTGTTGATCAAACGCAGATTGGTGCCGTGGGCGACATAGCGTTGATTGTTCAGATCGACCACGAAGACATACAGGTCATCCTGCAGATATCCGCCCTTGAGCGAGTTGATCGCCACCAACGTGCCCTTCTCGTCCTTGCTCAGATCCGTCGCGGCTTTTTCCAGCAGGGCCTTGGCCTGCTCAGCCGAAGCCCGTGGCAGGTAGTAACCCACCGCGAGAATGCGCTGCCCGACGCGCTGATAGAACACATGCTTGCGCTCGACCTTGCCGTCGGCCCAGTTCTGCCAGCGATATTCGGCCTGCTGGATGCCATTGCCTTCCGGCACTTTCAGCGCATCCTTGAACGCCTTCTGCAGATCCGGCCCGAGCACTTCGCTGACATCACGGCCGATCAGCGCCGATGACGGCCCGCCACTGGCAAGCATGACGCCTTTGGTGTCGAGGACGAACACGTAGCGATCCTTGTCGACGAACTCACCCTGGCGGCTGAAGGCGGCAAACGCCTTGTCGCCATTGTCGTGGTAATAGGCCAAGGCTTTTTCCAGCAGGGCGATGGCGGCCTGACTGTCATCCTTGGCGGCGGTGGCGGCGCTGGCCTGACCGAAACCGGCCAACAGAATCAGGCCGAGCCAGGCCACTTTATGCAAAAACCCCATAGCGCATCCCTCGTTCTTTTTGGTGTCTCAAGAGCGTAGACGGCTTGGGCTGATGTTCGAGTATTCAGAATGATGCAGGGGATTACAGGCCCCTGTGGTAAGGGGACAAAGCCCTCCGGGCAACAGATCAGTCGCTACGGGCGGGAATTGATCTGCTGCTGGAGATTCTGGATCTGCGCCTGCAAGGTATTCAGGTTGCGGGTCATCTGCGCGCGGAACGCATCGAACTCGGCGGTGTTGCCGCCACCCTGTGGCGCTGCCGGGCGGTTGTCCTGCTGACTTTTCAGCACCACGATGTCCTGCTCCAGCCGGTCGATCGCCGCGCTCGGATTGCCCTGTTTCTTCAGCGCGGCGATATCGGCGCCGAGGCTTTTGAACTGGGCGTCGAAGGCTTTCAACTGGGCATCGACCTTGCTGGTATCGGCCGGGGTGCTTTTAATGGTCGCCAGCTCGGCGCTCAAGGCTTTGACCTGCGCCTGCAACTGCGTATTGGCGTTCTGCTGTTCAGTGGTCTGCGCGGTCATCTGCGCCAGCCGCTTGTCCAGCTCGCTGGCCTGCCCGGCCACGCCTTGCTGCTGCTTGCTCTGGTCGAGCAGCTTGCCTTCGAGTTGTTTGATCTGCAGCTTCAGCGCTTCGCTGTCACTGTTGACGTTGCTCTGGCTGGCGACAACCTTGCCGGAAATATCCTGCAGGCGCCCCGCCGCTTCTTCGCTGATGCGGGCGAAGCTTTCCTGGGTGGCAACCAGTTGCTGCTCCATCAGCGAAATCTGCTGGAAGCTCCACCAGGCCAGACCGATGAAGGCGAAAAACAACGCACCGACCAGCGCCCACAGCGGCCCGGTGCTGGCGGCCTTGACCTTGACCACTGGCGCGCTGCGCGAATGCACGGATGTACGGGGGCTGGGGGCGATGTCATCGTCGTCGAACGGATCGGCGCGCAGGCTTGGCACGTTATCGAAATCGTCGTCGTGGGCATCATTTCGCATGGACATTGAGGCAACCTTTGGCAAACGCGGTGATGGCTAAATGCTGCGAAGTATAACCGCCGCAGCCGCAGGCATTGACCCTCAACCCGCAAGGCGGTTCATTGCCGCCCGGCCGAATCGTTTCAACGGATGTCCTGGGCTTTCCACCACGCACAGAACTCATCGAGGGCAGCCCACAGGCTGACTTTCGGATCGTAGTCGAGATAATGCCGGGCGCGGCTGATGTCGAGGGTGAAATTTTTCTTCATGACCTGCATGCCCAGGCGCGACAGGGTCGGCTCCGGGCGTCCCGGCCAGAGCATGCACGCGCCTTCGTTGAGCGCCGCGACGCTGTAGGCCAGACCGTAGGAGCGGTATTTGCGCACCTGATCGACTTCCATCCGCCGTATCACGTAATTGACCACGTCCCACAGCGGCACCGGCGTGCCGTTGCTGATGTTGTAGGCCTTGCCCAGCGCCGAACCTTGCGCCAACAGGCTGCTGAGCATGGCTTCGTTGAGGTTTTGCACGCTGGTGAAATCGACCTTGTTCAAGCCGTCGCCGATGATCGCCAGCCGGCCCTTGCGCTGCATCTTCAGCAGGCGCGGGAAGATGCTCACGTCGCCGGCACCGGTGACGAAACGCGGGCGCAGGGCGATGGTTTCCAGACCGAACTCCTGGGCACCGAAGACTTTCTGCTCGGCCAGATATTTGGTCGCGGCGTAGGGATGCTTGAAGCGCTTGGGCACTTGTTCTTCGGTCAGACCGAGATGGTCGCGGCCATCAAAATAGATCGACGGCGACGACAGATGCACCAGCCGCCGCACCCGCTGCTTGAGGCACGCTTCGACGACATTTTCGGTGACTTCGACGTTGCCCTGATGAAAGTCCTGATAACGCCCCCACACGCCGACAGCACCGGCGCAATGAACCACGGCTTCGACATCGTTGCACAGTTCGCGCACCAGATCGGCGTCGGTCAGATCGCCCGGCACGAACTCCGCGCCCCGGCGCACCAGATGCTCGACGCTCTCGGCCCGGCGACCGTTGACCCGCACTTCAAGGCCCTGCTCCAGGGCGAAACGCGCAAAGCGCCCGCCAATAAAGCCACTGGCGCCGGTAACCAAAATCTTCATCAAAAACTCCAGGGAAGCAGCTGCAAGCTTCGAGCTTTCAGCTGCAAGTTGAAACGGTGCGTGTTCTTGCCGCTTGCAGCTTGACGCTTGCAGCTGCGTTCAAGCCACTAGCCATTGCTTTGCGGAGCGCAGCAGTTGTTCGGTCAGTAGATTGAGCAACTGGCCGCCATTGCGCCAATGATGCCAGTACAGCGGCACGTCTATCGGTTTATCTGGCAGCAATTCGCGCAGCACCCCGCGTTGCAATTGCTCGCGCACCTGCAGCTCTGGCACCAGGCCCCAGCCCAGACCGGCTTCGGTCAGGCGAATGAAGCCTTCGGAAGACGGGCATAAGTGATGCTCGAACGCGCCGTCGACGCCCAACAGCGCCAGATAGCGATGCTGAAGAAAATCGTCCGGGCCGAACACCAGCGCCGGGGTGCGCGGCAGCTGTTCGGCGCGCACGCCATCGGGAAAATGCCGGGCGATGAAGGCCGGGCTGGCCAAGGCGCGATAACGCATGGCGCCGAGCAATACGCTGCGGGCACCTGCCACCGGCCTTTCGCTGGCACACAGGCATGCGGCCACTTCACCGGCACGCATACGCTTGAGGCCGACGGTCTGGTCTTCGACGATCAGGTCGAGCAACAAATGCTGCTCGGCGCAGAAACCGCCGACGGCCTCGGCCCACCATGTGGCGAGGCTGTCGGCGTTGAGGGCGATGCGCAGGCGATCGGGCAGGCCTTCTTCGTCCAGCGCCGGCACCACCGATTGCAGGTCGCGCTCGAGCAGACGCACCTGCTGCACATGGTTGAGCAGGCGGCGGCCGATCTCGGTCGGCGCTGGCGGTGTTCCGCGCACCAGCACTGGCTGGCCGACCCGCGCTTCAAGCAATTTGATGCGCTGGGAGATCGCCGACTGCGACAGGCCCAGCACTTGTGCGGCGCGATCGAATCCGGCCTGCTCGACCACAGCGGCGAGCGCGGAAAGCAATTTATAGTCGAACATCAGTTTTCCTAATGGGCGATCAGCACTATTGGTTTTTCTTATACAGCGTCACACCGGAGAATAGCCAGCAAGCACTCTCTTTCAAAGGATCTCTCCCATGTGGCAAAGCTACGTAAACGGCCTGTTGGTGGCGTTCGGCCTGATCATGGCGATCGGCACGCAGAACGCTTTTGTCTTGGCGCAAAGCCTGCGCCGTGAACACCATCTGCCAGTGGCGGCATTGTGCGTGGTGTGTGACGCGATTCTGGTCGCGGCCGGGGTGTTCGGCCTGGCGACGATCCTGGCGCAGAACCCGACCCTGCTGGCGATCGCCCGTTGGGGCGGTGCGACGTTCCTGATCTGGTACGGCAGCCAGGCGCTGCGCCGGGCCTGTTCGAAGCAGAGCCTTGAGCAAGGCGAGAACCAGACCGTGCGTTCGCTGCGCGCAGTGATGCTCAGCGCTCTGGCGGTGACCTTGCTCAACCCCCACGTTTATCTGGATACGGTATTGCTGATCGGCTCACTGGGCGCGCAGCAATCGGTGCCGGGCGCTTATGTGGTCGGCGCGGCGAGTGCATCGTTGCTGTGGTTTTTCACCCTGGCTCTCGGCGCGGCGTGGCTGGCACCGTGGCTGGCACGCCCGAGCACGTGGCGCATTCTCGATCTGGTCGTGGCATTGATGATGTTCGCCGTGGCCGCACAGTTGATCATCGCCGGATGAATAATTGCCAAAGGCTCTGGAACCTCTATCCCACACAGTTGTTGCGTGGTTAAGGCGCGACCCCGGTGCTATGATCCGAAACCTGCGCCGCAAAGAGTAAAAACTCGCCGGTGCATTTCCGGCCGCCCGTGATCGGCCTTGCGCTCACCGCAACAGACCTGATTAGGAGAATCATCATGGCTTTCGAATTGCCGCCGCTGCCTTACGCACACGATGCCCTGCAGCCGCACATCTCCAAGGAAACCCTGGAGTTCCACCACGACAAGCACCACAACACCTACGTCGTGAACCTGAACAACCTGGTGCCTGGCACCGAGTTTGAAGGCAAGACCCTGGAAGAAATCGTCAAGACTTCTTCGGGCGGCATCTTCAACAACGCCGCTCAGGTCTGGAACCACACTTTCTACTGGAACTGCCTGGCGCCAAACGCCGGCGGTCAACCAACCGGCGCCCTGGCAGATGCCATCAACGCAGCGTTCGGTTCGTTCGACAAGTTCAAGGAAGAATTCAGCAAAACCTCGATCGGCACCTTCGGTTCCGGCTGGGGCTGGCTGGTGAAAAAGGCTGACGGTTCCCTGGCCCTCGCCAGCACCATCGGCGCCGGCAACCCGCTGACCAGCGGCGACACCCCGCTGCTGACCTGCGACGTCTGGGAACACGCTTACTACATCGACTACCGCAACCTGCGTCCGAAGTACGTTGAAGCGTTCTGGAACCTGGTCAACTGGAAGTTCGTGGCCGAGCAGTTCGAAGGCAAAACCTTCACCGCTTAAGCTGCGCGCCAGACGAGAAACCCGGCTTCGGCCGGGTTTTTTTATGCCCGGCGCATGGCGTTTCTCGCACGGGAAAAGCAGCTTCGCGCCGTTTGCCGACAGCCCCCAGCCGTCTACCATCACAGAAAGGAAAAAATCTTTGGCCCAGTGCTCAAGTTGAAGGCAATTGCAACCGACACAGTTAATTCAGAGCTATTACTCAAATGACGACATTGCGGCCAGGATCACGGCGACTTTTCCCGTGCCCGATTGTCCCTTTGACTGCCAACCCGGGATTGCCAATACTCATGGCAACTTGACGCTACCCGCACGGAACAAGGAATAACCCTTTGAAGCTGGAACTCAAGAACAGCTTGTCGGTGAAGTTGCTCCGGGTCGTGCTCCTGTCGGCATTGATCGTAGGCGTAGTCTTGAGCTGCGCGCAGATTGTCTTCGATGCCTACAAGACCCGTCAGGCGGTGGCCGGCGACGCCGAGCGCATCCTCGACATGTTCCGCGATCCATCGACCCAGGCCGTGTACAGCCTGGATCGGGAAATGGGTATGCAGGTGATCGAAGGGCTGTTCCAGGACGACGCCGTGCGTCAGGCCTCCATCGGCCACCCCAACGAAGCCATGCTCGCGCAGAAATCCCGCGAGCTGCAGCATTCCAACAGCCGTTGGCTGACCGACCTGATTCTCGGCCAGGAACGCACCTTCACCACGCAATTGGTCGGCCGTGGCCCCTACAGCGAATACTACGGCGACCTGAGCATCACCCTCGACACCGCCACCTATGGCGAAGGGTTTATCGTCAGCTCAGTGATCATTTTCATTTCCGGCGTGCTGCGCGCACTCGCATTGGGCCTGGTGCTGTATCTGGTCTATCACTGGCTGCTGACCAAACCGCTTTCACGAATCATCGAGCACCTCACCGAGATCAATCCGGATCGCCCCAGCGAGCACAAGATTCCGCAGATCAAGGGCCACGAAAAAAACGAGCTGGGCCTGTGGATCAACACCGCCAACCAGTTGCTCGAGTCCATCGAACGCAACACCCACCTGCGCCACGAAGCGGAAAACAGCCTGCTGCGCATGGCCCAGTACGACTTCCTCACCGGCCTGCCGAACCGCCAGCAATTGCAGCAGCAACTGGACAAGATTCTGGTGGATGCCGGCAAATTGCAGCGCCGCGTCGCCGTGTTGTGCGTCGGTCTGGATGACTTCAAGGGCATCAACGAGCAATTCAGCTACCAGACCGGCGACCAATTGCTGCTGGCCCTGGCCGATCGCTTACGTGCCCACAGCGGTCGTCTCGGCGCCCTCGCTCGCCTGGGCGGCGATCAGTTCGCGCTGGTGCAGGCCGACATTGAACAGCCTTACGAAGCAGCAGAACTGGCGCAAAGCATTCTCGATGACCTCGAGGCGCCCTTCGCCCTCGACGATCAGGAGATCCGCCTGCGCGCGACCATCGGCATCACCCTGTTTCCGGAGGACGGCGACAGCACCGAGAAGCTGTTGCAGAAAGCCGAGCAGACCATGACCCTGGCCAAGACCCGCTCGCGCAATCGTTATCAGTTCTACATCGCCAGCGTCGACAGCGAGATGCGCCGTCGTCGCGAGCTGGAAAAAGACCTGCGTGACGCGCTGATCCGCGACCAGTTCTACCTCGTCTATCAGCCGCAGATCAGCTACCGCGATCACCGCGTGGTCGGCGTCGAAGCGCTGATTCGCTGGCAACATCCGGAACATGGCCTGGTGCCGCCGGACCTGTTCATTCCGCTGGCCGAACAGAACGGCACGATCATCGCCATCGGCGAGTGGGTGCTCGATCAGGCCTGCAAGCAATTGCGCGAGTGGCACGATCAGGGTTTTGCCGATCTGCGCATGGCGGTCAATCTGTCCACCGTGCAACTGCACCACGCCGAGCTGCCACGGGTGGTCAACAACCTGTTGCAGATGTACCGCTTGCCGCCGCGCAGTCTGGAACTGGAAGTCACCGAAACCGGCCTGATGGAAGACATCACCACCGCCGCCCAGCATCTGCTCAGCCTGCGCCGCTCCGGTGCGCTGATCGCGATCGACGACTTCGGCACCGGCTATTCATCGCTCAGTTATCTGAAAAGCCTGCCGCTGGACAAGATCAAGATCGACAAGAGCTTCGTTCAGGACCTGCTCGATGACGACGATGACGCGACCATCGTTCGCGCGATCATTCAACTGGGCAAGAGCCTGGGCATGCAGGTGATTGCCGAGGGCGTGGAAACCGCCGAGCAGGAGACGTACATCATTTCCGAGGGCTGCCACGAAGGTCAGGGCTACCACTACAGCAAACCGCTGCCGGCGCGGGAGCTGGGGATTTACCTCAAGCAGGCGCAACGCAGCAACGCGGCGATTCTTTAAAGATCAGAAGATCGCAGCCTTCGGCAGCTCCTACATTTGGAATGCGTTCCCCCTGTAGGAGCTGACGAGTGCAACGAGGCTGCGATCTTTTGATCTTCTTGCGCAAATAAGAAATATTTCCAGGCACGCCTTTACACATAATGCGAAAGATTTGCATTATGTCGCAGTTTTGCGCGCCCCCGGCGCCAGTCCACTCAACTACCGAAGCAGGATGTTCGCCATGATTCGTATGCCTCTGGCTACCGCCAGTCTGCTGGCCATCGCTATTTCCCTCGCCGGTTGCGGCGAAGGCAAGGACAAAGAAAAAGCCTCCGAGATGACTCCGGCTTCCAGCAGCGCTGCTCCAGCCCCGGCGCCGGCCGCTGCACCCGCTCCTGCTGCCGGTAAAGTTGACGACGCCGCCGCCAAGGCTGTGGTCGCGCACTATGCCGACATGGTCTTCGCCGTTTACAGCGATGCCGAATCCACCGCAAAAACCCTGCAAACCGCCGTCGACGCGTTCCTCGCCAAGCCGAACGCCGACACCCTGAAAGCCGCCAAGGCTGCCTGGGTCGCCGCGCGCGTGCCGTACCTGCAGAGCGAAGTATTCCGCTTCGGCAACACCATCATCGACGACTGGGAAGGTCAGGTTAACGCCTGGCCCCTGGACGAAGGCCTGATCGACTACGTCGACAAATCCTACGAGCACGCACTGGGTAACCCGGGCGCCACCGCCAACATCATCGCCAACACCGAAGTGCAGGTCGGCGAAGACAAGGTCGACGTGAAAGAGATCACCCCGGAAAAACTCGCCAGCCTCAACGAGCTGGGCGGTTCCGAGGCGAACGTTGCCACCGGCTACCACGCGATCGAATTCCTGCTCTGGGGCCAGGATCTGAACGGCACCGGCCCGGGCGCTGGCAACCGTCCGGCCTCGGACTATCTGGAAGGCGCCGGCGCCACCGGTGGTCACAACGAGCGTCGTCGTGCCTACCTGAAAGCCGTGACCCAACTGCTGGTCAGCGATCTGGAAGAAATGGTCGGCAACTGGAAGCCGAACGTGGCCGACAACTACCGCGCCACGCTGGAAGCCGAGCCAGGCGAAACCGGCCTGCGCAAAATGCTCTTCGGCATGGGCAGCCTGTCCCTGGGTGAACTGGCGGGCGAGCGCATGAAGGTTTCCCTGGAAGCCAACTCCCCTGAAGACGAGCAGGATTGCTTCAGCGACAACACCCACTACTCGCACTTCTACGACGCCAAAGGCGTGCGTAACGTTTACCTGGGCGAGTACACCCGTGTTGACGGCACCAAGCTGAGCGGCGCCAGCCTGTCGTCGCTGGTGGCCAAGGCCGATCCGGCTGCCGACACCGCGCTGAAAGCCGATCTGGCCGCGACCGAAGCGAAGATCCAGGTCATGGTCGATCACGCCAACAAAGGTGAGCACTACGACCAGTTGATCGCCGCCGGCAACACCGCTGGCAACCAGGTTGTTCGCGACGCTATCGCCGCACTGGTCAAGCAGACCGGTTCGATCGAAGCCGCTGCTGGCAAACTGGGCATCAGCGACCTGAACCCGGACAACGCCGATCACGAATTCTGATCACAGCGTCCGCGTCAAAAGAGGCGACCTTCGGGTCGCCTTTTTCATTATTGGCACACCACTATCCCTGTGGGAGCGAGCCTGCTCGCGAAGGCTTGATCCGGCGCAGCATTTACAGCGCGTCGGGCATCGCTTTCGCGAGCAGGCTCGCTCCCACAGTGTTGGCATGCGCTTCAAGGCTTGCGCGATATCAAGCAAACGATAATTCCTCTTATTCAAACTCCCCCGCCCTGTTAGACTTTGCGCCTTTGTTTTCGCCCGTTTGCAGGATGTCTGATGCCGTCGTTGCCGCTTCGCTTGTCCGCACTGTTGCTGGCCCTGGGCCTGAGTGCCTGCGATGACGCCCCGCGTTTCACCAAGGCCGAGCCGGGGGAAGCGCGTTCGGGCGGTGCGGCGACTGTACGCAAGAGCGATCAGAACGCCTTTTCCCTGCCATCGGCCAACCTGCCGCCGTCGCGGCGGGTGGATTTCAGTGTCGGCAACAGTTTCTTTCGCAGCCCGTGGGTGATCGCGCCGTCGACCACCACGGCCCGCGATGGCCTCGGCCCGTTGTTCAATACCAACGCCTGCCAGAACTGCCACATCAAGGACGGTCGAGGTCATCCGCCGGCACCTGATGCAACCAATGCAGTGTCGATGCTGGTGCGCCTGTCGATTCCCGACGCGCCGCCCTACGCCAAAGTCATCGAACAGCTCGGCGTAGTGCCGGAGCCGGTGTATGGCGGGCAATTCCAGGACATGGCCGTGCCCGGCGTCGCCCCGGAAGGCAAGGTGCGGGTCGACTACACACCGGTGCCCGTACGCTTCAAGGACGGCACCGAGGTCGAGTTGCGCAAACCGACCCTGCAGATCACTCAACTCGGTTACGGCCCGATGCACCCGGAAACGCGTTTTTCCGCGCGGGTGGCGCCGCCGATGATTGGCTTGGGCCTGCTCGAGGCGATCCCCGAAGAAGCGATCCTCGCCAACGCAGCCGCCCAGGCGAAAGAGAACAATGGCATCAACGGCCGGCCCAACCGGGTCTGGGATGACCAGTTGCAGAAGACCGTTATCGGCCGGTTCGGCTGGAAGGCCGGGCAACCGAATCTCAATCAACAGAACGTTCACGCGTTTTCCGGTGACATGGGCCTGACCACCAGCCTGCGGCCGTTCGACGATTGCACCGAGGCGCAAACCGCCTGCAAACAGGCGCCGAACGGTAATGGCCCGGACGGCGAGCCGGAAGTCAGCGACAACATTCTGCGTCTGGTGCTGTTCTACAGCCGCAACCTGGCAGTGCCGGCGCGCCGTGGCATTAACGACCCACAGGTGCTGGCCGGCAAGAATCTGTTTTTCCAGGCCGGTTGCCAGTCGTGCCACACGCCGAAATACACCACCGCCGCCGATGCCGCCGAACCGGAATTGGCCAATCAGGTGATTCGTCCGTACAGCGACTTGCTGCTGCATGACATGGGCGAAGGCTTGGCGGACAACCGCACGGAATTTCAGGCCTCCGGCCGCGACTGGCGCACGCCGCCGTTGTGGGGGATTGGTCTGACGCAAGCGGTCAGCGGTCACACCCAGTTTTTGCATGACGGCCGCGCACGCGACCTGCTCGAAGCGGTGCTTTGGCATGGCGGCGAAGCGACGGCGGCGCAGCAACAGGTTTTGTCTTTCAATGCCGAGCAGCGCGCTGCGTTGCTGGCGTTTCTGAACTCACTTTAAATACTGAAAAAGCATCGGGAGCCCGACATGTTCCGTCCCAAGTTACTGTTCACCAGCCTCGCCGCGCTCGCCCTCGGCGCCTGCTCGCCGCAGGACCCGCAAGCGGTCACCTCAGCGGCGATCGCCAAATCGGTGATCCTGCCGACCTACACCCGCTGGGTCGAAGCCGACAAGCAACTGGCAGTCAGCGCTCTGGCCTACTGCCAAGGCAAGGAAACCCTGGAAACTGCCCGTGCCGATTTCCTCCACGCGCAGAAAGCCTGGGCCGAGTTGCAGCCGCTGCTGATCGGTCCGCTGGCCGAGGGCAACCGTTCGTGGCAAGTGCAGTTCTGGCCGGACAAGAAAAACCTCGTCGGCCGCCAGGTCGAGCAACTGGTCGTCGCCCAGCCGCAGATCGATGCCGCCGCATTGGCCAAATCCAGCGTCGTGGTGCAAGGCCTGTCGGCTTACGAATACATCCTCTTCGACGCCAAGCCTGACGTCGCCAACGATGCGCAGAAAGCCAAATACTGCCCGCTGCTGATCGCCATCGGCGAGCGCCAGAAGCAACTGGCCGAAGAGATACTGCAGGGCTGGAACAACACCGATGGCATGCTCGCGCAGATGAGCAAGTTCCCTAACCAGCGCTACGCCGACTCCCACGAAGCGATCGCCGATCTGCTGCGCGTCCAAGTGACGGCTCTGGATACCCTGAAGAAAAAACTCGGCACGCCGATGGGCCGTCAGAGCAAGGGCGTGCCGCAGCCGTTCCAGGCGGATGCGTGGCGCAGCCAGTCGTCGCTGACCGCACTGGAAGCCAGCCTTGCTGCCGCCAAAACGGTCTGGGAAGGCGTCGACAACAAAGGCCTGCGCGGTCTGCTGCCGGCCGAACAGAAGCCGTTGGCGGACAAGATCGATGCCGCTTATGCCGCGTCGCTGAAGCTGTTCGACAGCACCCAGCGCTCGCTGGGCGAAATGCTCGAAGACGACGCCGGTCGCCAGCAACTCAACGATATCTACGACAGCCTCAACGTCGTCCATCGCCTGCATGAAGGCGAGCTGGCCAAGGCGCTGGGCATCCAACTGGGCTTCAACGCCAACGACGGTGACTGATGAGGGCGAGTGCCATGCTGCGACGTCAGGTTCTGACTTTAGGTAGTGCACTGCTGGGAGCAGTGACGCTGGGCGGCTGGACGCTGTTCAAACGCAAGGATCAGAGCCCGCTGTTGCTGTCGGCGCGCGACGATACTGACGGCAAGCATTACGCCGTCGGCTATCGGCTCGACGGTACGCGGGTGTTCGCCACCCACGTCGGCCAGCGTTGCCACGATATCATCAATCATCCGACGCAGCCGCTGGCGCTGTTCGTTGCACGGCGTCCGGGTACCGAGAGTTACCTGATCGACCTGCGCGACGGCAAGCTACTGCAGACCGTGACCTCCCAGCCGAACCGGCACTTTTACGGCCACGCCGTGGTGCACAAGGATGGTGAATACCTGTACGCCACCGAGAACGACACGAGCGATCCCGGACGTGGCCTGCTCGGCGTGTACAAGTTCGAGGGCGAACGGCTGGTGCATTCGGGCGAGATCTCCACCCACGGCCTCGGCCCGCATCAGGTGTCGTGGATGCCCGACGGTGAGACGCTGGTGGTGGCCAACGGCGGGATTCGCACCGAGGCGGAAAGCCGCGTCGACATGAACCTCAACGCCATGGAACCGAGCCTGGTACTGATGCAGCGCGACGGCACATTGCTGAGCAAGGAAAACCTCGCCCAGCAGATGAACAGCGTGCGCCACCTGGGCATCGCCAGTGACGGCACAATCGTTGCCGGTCAGCAATTCATGGGGCCGTCCCACGAGCGCTCGGAGCTGTTGGCGATCAAGCGCCCCGGGCAAGCGTTCGTGGCGTTCCCGGTAGCGGAAGAGCAGTTGCAGGCGATGGGGCACTACACCGCCAGCGTCGCCGTGCACAGCGATCTGCGTCTGGTCGCGTTGACAGCGCCGCGCGGCAATCGCTTTTTTATCTGGGATCTGGACAGCGGCGAATTGCGCCTCGATGCGCCTCTGCCTGATTGCGCCGGCGTTGGTGCGGTGAAGGATGGCTTTGTCGTGACTTCGGGTCAGGGCCGCTGCCGCTACTACGATTGCCGACAGGAACAACTGCTGGCCAAGCCGCTGGAATTGCCGGCGGGGCTCTGGGACAACCATCTTCATCTGATGGCGTAGAACGCCCTTAAAAGATCGCAGCCTTCGGCAGCTCCTACTTTGGAATGCATTCCTCCTGTAGGAGCTGCCGTGGCTGCGATCTTTTGCTGTGTTGGCAGTTGGATTCCCTGCCACTCTCGGAGTAATGTTCGGGCCTGTCTCACCTGATTTATCCAAGGAAATGGAAATATGCTGCGTCGCCGCATGCTGATCATGTTGGGTGTTGTTTTGCTGATCGTCCTGGTACTGGGCGGATACAAAGCCTTTTCGATCTACACGATGATCCAGGGCTTTTCCAGGCCCAAGCCGCCGATCAGTGTCGCCGTGGCCACTGCCGGCGAACAGCCGTGGCAGATGCGCCTGCCCACCGTCGGCTCGCTCAAGGCGCTGCAAGGTGTCGACTTGAGTCTGGAAGTCGCCGGCACCGTCACTGAACTCAAATTCGAATCCGGGCAGAAGGTCAAGGCCGGACAGCCGTTGCTGCAACTCGACAGCGCCGTCGAAACCGCTCTGCTGGAAACCGCCCGCGCCGACCTCGGCCTGGCGCAACTGGACTTCGGCCGTGGCGCGCAACTGGTCGACAGCCGCGCGATCTCCAAAGGCGAGTACGACCGCCTCTCCGCCGTGCTGCAGAAGAACAAGGCCACGGTCAATCAGCTCAATGCTTCGCTGGCGAAAAAGCGCATCCTCGCGCCGTTCAGCGGCACCATCGGCATCCGCCAGGTCGACGTCGGCGACTACCTCGCCAGCGGTACCAAAATCGCTACGTTGCAGGATTTGAGCAGCCTCTACGCCGACTTCTACGTGCCCGAGCAATCGGTGCCGAAACTCGCTATCGGTCAGCCCGTGCAGTTCACCGTCGCCGCTTATCCGGGGCAGAACTTTGTCGGCAAGATCAGCGCGATCAACCCGATCGTCGAAAGCACCACGCGCAACATCCTCGTCCGCGCCACTCTGGCCAACCCCGACGGCAAGCTGCTGCCGGGGATGTTCGCCAGCCTTGAGGTGCTGCTGCCTGATCCGCAAAAGCACATCGTGGTGCCGGAGAGCGCGATCACCTACACCCTGTACGGCAACTCGGTTTACGTGGTCGGGCAGAAGAAGGCCGAGGACGGCAGCGTCGCCAAGGATGACAACGGCCAACCGCTGCTGATTGCCGAGCGGCGCTTCGTCGAGACCGGTGAACGCCGCGATGGCCTGGTGATGATCAACAAGGGCGTGCAGAGCGGCGAACAAGTGGTGACGGCGGGCCAGATCAAACTGGACAACGGCGCCCACATTGCCATCAGCGACGACAAGACCCTCGGCGAGCAGAACAGTCCGCCTCGCGCCGACTGATCAAGGAATCCCCATGGCTTTTACCGATCCGTTCATCCGCCGCCCGGTGCTCGCCACCGTGGTCAGCCTGCTGATTGTGCTGCTGGGCTTCCAGGCCTGGAGCAAACTGCCGCTGCGCCAGTACCCGCAAATGGAAAACGCCCTGATCACGGTGACCACGGCTTACCCCGGGGCCAACGCCGAAACCATCCAGGGCTACATCACCCAGCCGATGCAGCAAAGCCTGGCCAGTGCCGAGGGCATCGACTACATGACCTCGGTCAGCCGGCAGAACTTCTCGGTGATTTCGATCTACGCGCGCATCGGCGCCAACACCGACCGTTTGTTCACCGAACTGCTGGCCAAGGCCAACGAAGTAAAGAACAAGCTGCCGCAGGACGCCGAAGACCCGGTGCTGAGCAAGGAATCCGCCGATGCTTCGGCGCTGATGTACATCAGTTTCTTCAGCAAGGACCTGAGCAACCCGCAGATCACCGACTACCTGTCGCGGGTCATCCAGCCAAAACTGGCGACGCTGCCGGGCATGGCCGAAGCGGAAATTCTCGGCAATCAGGTGTTCGCCATGCGTCTGTGGCTCGACCCGGTGAAACTCGCCGGCTTCGGCCTCAGCGCCGCCGACGTGACCGCCGCAGTGCGCCAGTACAACTTTCTCTCCGCCGCCGGCGAAGTGAAAGGCGAGTACACCGTCACCAGCATCAACGCCAACACCGAACTGAAATCCGCCGAGGCCTTCGCGGCGATTCCGCTCAAGGTCGATGGCGACAGCCGCGTGTTGCTGCGTGATGTCGCGCGGGTGGAAATGGGCGCGGAAAACTACGATTCGATCAGCTCGTTCGGCGGCACGCCGTCGGTGTACATCGGCATCAAGGCCACCCCCGGCGCCAACCCGCTGGACGTGATCAAGGAAGTGCGCAAGCTGATGCCCGAGCTGGAAGCGCAGCTGCCGCCGAACCTGAAAAGCGAGATCGCCTACGACGCGACATTGTTCATTCAGGCCTCCATCGATGAGGTAGTGAAAACCCTGTTCGAAGCGGTGCTGATCGTTATCGTCGTGGTGTTCCTGTTCCTCGGCGCTCTGCGTTCGGTAGTGATCCCGGTGGTGACCATTCCGCTGTCGATGATCGGCGTGATGTTCTTCATGCAGATGATGGGTTACTCGATGAACCTGCTGACGCTGCTGGCCATGGTGCTGGCCATCGGTCTGGTGGTGGACGATGCGATCGTCGTGGTGGAAAACATCCACCGGCACATCGAGGAAGGCAAGACGCCGTTCGATGCAGCGCTGGAAGGCGCGCGGGAAATTGCCATGCCGGTGGTGTCAATGACCATCACTCTGGCGGCGGTGTATGCGCCGATCGGATTCCTCACCGGGCTGACCGGGGCGCTGTTCAAGGAGTTCGCCCTGACTCTGGCCGGTGCGGTGGTAATTTCTGGCGTCGTCGCCTTGACCCTGTCGCCGATGATGTGCGCGTTTCTGCTGCGTCACGAAGAGAATCCCGGCGGACTGGCCCATCGTCTCGATCGTGTTTTCGAAGGGCTCAAGCGCCGTTATCAAAGCATGCTGCACGGCACGCTCAACACCCGGCCGGTGGTGCTGGTGTTCGCGGTGATCGTGCTGTGCCTGATTCCGGTGTTTCTCAAGTTCACCAAGTCAGAACTGGCCCCGGACGAGGATCAAGGCATCATTTTCATGATGGCCAGCGCGCCGCAGCCGACCAACCTCGACTACCTGAGCACCTATACCGACGAATTCATCACCATCTTCAAAGAGTTTCCCGAGTACTACTCTTCGTTCCAGATCAACGGCTACAACGGTGTGCAGGCCGGTATCGGCGGTTTCCTGCTCAAGCCGTGGAACGAGCGCAGCCGCACGCAGATGGAAATCCTCCCCGAGGTGCAGAGCAAACTGGAAAGTATTCCCGGCTTGCAGATCTTCGGTTTCAACCTGCCTTCCCTGCCCGGCACCGGTGAAGGGCTGCCCTTCGAGTTCGTGGTCAACACCGCCAATGACTACGAGCTGCTGCTGCAAGTCGCCGACCGCATCAAGAAGCGCGCGATGGAGTCGGGCAAGTTCGCTTTCGTCGACCTTGATCTGGCGTTCGACAAGCCGGAAGTAGTCGTGGATATCGACCGCGACAAGGCCGCGCAGATGGGCGTGTCGATGCTCGACCTCGGCGGCACGCTGGCGACCTTGCTTGGCGAAGCGGAGATCAACCGCTTTACCATCGACGGGCGCAGCTACAAGGTCATCGCCCAGGTTGAACGGGCCTACCGCGACAACCCGGACTGGCTGAACAATTACTACGTGAAAAACACCCAGGGCGAATTGTTGCCGCTGTCGACCTTGATCAAGGTCAGTGATCGCGCGCGACCGCGTCAGCTCAATCAGTTCCAGCAGCTCAATGCGGCGAAGATTTCCGGCTTTCCGCTGGTGAGCATGGGCGAAGCCATCGACGCCGTGCTGCAGATTGCCCGCGAAGAAGCACCGGCCGGGTTTGCCTTTGACTACGGCGGCGCCTCGCGGCAGTACGTGCAGGAAGGCAGCGCATTGTGGGTAACTTTCGCTCTGGCATTGGCGATCATCTTTCTGGTGCTGGCTGCGCAGTTCGAGAGCTTCCGCGATCCGCTGGTGATTCTGGTAACGGTGCCGCTGTCGATTTGCGGTGCGCTGATCCCGTTGTTCCTCGGCTGGTCGAGCATGAACATCTACACCCAGGTCGGGCTGGTGACGCTGATCGGCCTGATCAGCAAGCACGGGATCCTGATCGTCGAGTTCGCCAACCAGTTGCGCAAGGACAAGGGCCTGAGCGCCCGTGAGGCCGTCGAGGAAGCGGCGGCGATTCGCTTGCGTCCGGTGCTGATGACCACGGCGGCGATGGTGTTCGGCATGGTGCCGCTGATTCTGGCGACCGGTGCGGGAGCGGTGAGCCGCTTTGATATCGGCCTGGTGATTGCCACGGGGATGTCGATCGGCACGTTGTTCACATTGTTCGTGCTGCCGTGTGTTTATACCTTCCTTGCTAAGCCAGATGCCAGATAAGCCCATTTCCCTGTGGGAGCGAGCCTGCTCGCGAATGCGGCAGTTCAGCTGCATTGATGTCGACTGACACACCTTCGCGAGCAGGCTCGCTCCCACAGAGGGCGATATGTATCTTGAAAGTCGTGGAATAAAAAAGGCCTCGCATCTGCGAGGCCTTTTATTTGGGCTTCAATCGTTTCAACTGGCTGGCCTCATTCCCTG